>CAKZYL010000281.1 GCA_937884705.1 uncultured Roseovarius sp.
AGGCGGGGCACACCACCGGAAGACCCGCATCCAAGGATGGTAAACCGTGTCTCCGCCATTATGCGGCAGCCTTCAGACGGGCTTTGGCAAACAAGCGGTCAAAATTGGCCTCGCACTGTGCGGCAAACTCTGGCCATTCCATCCCAAACACCTCGGCCCCAACTTGTGCGGTGTGCACGACATAGGCCGGCTCGTTGCGTTTGCCACGATAGGGCGGCGGGGCCAGATACGGCGCGTCCGTTTCCACCAAAATACGATCGACGGACGCGGCTGCGAAGATCTCACGCAGCTCAGAGGACTTGGGAAAAGCGGCAATACCGGACATCGACAGATAAAACCCACACTCGAGTGCCGCCCGGGCCAACGCTGCCCCGGAGGAAAAGCAATGCATCACGCAGGAGTAAGGTCTCACCTGATACTCTTCGGTCAAAATTCGGGCCATATCGTCATCAGCAGCCCGCGCATGAATGATCAGAGGCAGGCCCGTCTGTCGCGCCGCTTCAATGTGCACCCGCAGGCTGTCTTGCTGCGCGACTGCGCTTTCAGACGTGTAATGGTAATCGAGGCCCGTCTCGCCAATGCCCACAAATTTCGGATGTGCCGCCAGTGTGACCAGCTCTTCAACCGACGCCATCGGCTCTTCCGCGACACTCATAGGATGCGTGCCAGCGGCATAAAAAACCGGCGCATATCGTTCCGCCAATGCACGCACCTGCGGCTCCAGTCTGAGCTTGGTGCAAATCGTCACCATCCGCGTCACGCCCGCCGCTACGGCGCGCTCCACCACCTCGTCCAGCTCCGGGGCGAAGGTATCAAAATCCAGGTGGCAATGACTGTCGGTGATCTCGACCAAGAGCTCGTAAACCTCAGGCTTTGGCGCAGGATTGCAGCTTCAGGACCGTATCCAGCACTAGCGCGGCGGGGTCAAGGTTCACCGCTCGTCCATGTCGGGCGCGCGCACCGATATCCTGCGCCAGTTGCGCCCAGTCACGCGCTTTGGCCGGTGTCGGCGCGAGAGCTTGAAAGGCCGCGCCCTCCCCTGTCACGGCATCCTTCGGCACCAGTCCAGACGCCCCAGATCGCGCCATTCGGGAAAGCATCAGATCCGTCAGAGAAAAGAAGAGATCAAGCCGCTCTTCCGCGCCACGGGCGGCCATCTGCGTGCTGAGCTTGCCGGCGCGCGCACGGTCGAGGGACGGCAAAGTTCCCATGATATCAATAAGATCACGATAAAGCGCCAATCCATCAAGGCCAATGAGGCGCACCGCTTCGCCCACCGACCCGCCAGAGAGCTCTGTCACTGACGGCGCATCCGGCCCTGCGTCAACCCCCGCTTGGATCAAAGCCTGCCCCATGTCCTCTGCGCCGAGCTCGGACAAGCGCAAATCCCGACAGCGCGATCGGATCGTCGGCAAGAGGCGCGCAGGCTGGTGGGTGATAAGCAAAAACGTCGTGCGTTCTGGCGGTTCCTCCAGCATTTTAAGAAGTGCGTTGGCCGCTTGCGGGTTCATCTCATCCGCACTGTCTATGAGCACCACACGTCGCCCGCCATCCGTGCGTGACATCTGCAGGAACCGGTTCAGGTCACGCACATTTTCAGCCACGATATCATTGCGCAAACGCCCCGTTGTTTCATTCACGCGCCGGATGATGTGGAAAAAGCCGGGCTCCGCACCGGCAATCAGCCGCCGCGCCACCGGATGCTCTAGCGATACATCAAGCGTGTCAGGCGGTACAGGCTCTCCAAAGAGGCCGCCATCCTCATCCGGCGTGGCCAGCAAGAACCGCGCGATCCGCCAGCCAAGCGTGGCTTTGCCAACACCGCGCAAGCCAGAAATCAACCACGCGTGATGCAGACGTTTGGCATTGAACGCGTCCAGAAAGGTCGCCTCAGCCTCGCTTTGCCCAAAGAGCACTGCCGCATCACGGGGATGCGGCGCGCCGGGCACGCGATCGGGTTCTGGCGTTTCGCTCATGTCAGGCGAGAGGTTACGATGCTCTCGATCTCTCGTGCAACGGTGTCTTCCGTGCGCGCGCCGTCAACCACGACATACCGCTTCGGAGCAGCCTGGGCCAAATCCAGAAAGCCCGCCCGCATCTGTGCCTGCAGATCGGCGCCGAACTGTTCAAATCGTTCCTCAGTACCGTGCCGCCCCAAGGCGCGCGCCAGCCCAACCTCTGGATCCATATCCACCAAGACTGTCAGATCCGGCTCTCGCACGATCATAAGGTCATGCAGCATATCAACCTTTTGACGCATATCAGGGCCACGCAAACCCTGATAGACGCGCGTGCTGTCGGCAAAGCGATCGCAGATCACACTCTGTCCGGCGTCCAGCGCGGGCAGGATCAAACGCTCTAGGTGATCCCGTCGCGCCGCCGTAAAGAGCAGCAGCTCTGTTTCAGGTGACCACCGTTCGGGGTCTCCTTCCAGAACCAATTTGCGGATTTCCTCGGCACCAGGACTGCCACCTGGCTCTCGCGTCAGAACAACCTCATGCCCCTTCTCGCGCAGCGCATCTGCCAAACGACGCGCTTGTGTCGACTTGCCAGATCCATCAATGCCTTCGAAAGAGATAAACACGCCCGGCGTGACCCATCTTAGCCTTCAGATGCCAAATCGGCATCCGGGCCGGCCTGCAACCGCGCCAGCAGGACCATTGATACGGTCTTTAGCCGGATCATGAAGCCGCCGGTGGGCACGTCTTCTGCGGCATAAAGCGGGATCTCCAGTTCGGGCAAACCTTCGGGTGTGATCACCAGCTTGGCCAACTCGTCCCCTTTCAAGACCGGCGCGTGAATAGGACCGTCATATATGATCTCAGCGGCCACTTCATCAGACGACAAGATCGGCAGCAGGGTTGTGACATTCTCCATCGCTTCAAGCGCGACAGTATCCGTCCGCCCCATCCAGACATCCGCCTCAGCCACTTTGGTGCCCTTTTTTATGACGGATTTTTCGACGAACTGGCGGAAAGCCCAGCTTAGGATGGCCTCAGACTCAATCGCTCTCTGGCGCGCTGTATCAAGGCCGTTGACAACAAACACAACCCGGCGATCGCCCTGCTTGGCCGAGCCCACAAGACCGTAACCCGCGCGCTGCGTATGACCTGTCTTCAAACCATCCGCGCCAATATTGAGACGCAGAAGCGGGTTCCGGTTCTGCGTGTTTTGCGGCGCGCGACCGTCAAACTCAAACTCCGTTTCGGCGAACATCGGATAGTATTCTGGGAAATCCTCAATGATGCGCCGTGCCAAAAGTGCCAGGTCGCGTGAACTCATCACATGTCCTGTCGCAGGCCACCCGCTTGAGTTCTTGAAGACCGAGTTTGTCATGCCCATTTGTTGCGCGCGTTGGGTCATGTATTGCGCAAATCCTGCTTCCGTTCCATCCGGGCTCAGGGCCTCAGCCAGAACCACACAGGCATCATTGCCGCTGAGCACGATGATCCCGCGCAGCAGATCTTCCACGCTGACCCGATCCGTTGTGTCCAGAAACATGGTCGAGCCGCCAAAGCTCATGGCGTGTTCGGAAACGGGCAGTTTTTCTTCCAGCGTCAGCCGTCCGTCGCGGATCGCCTCAAACGTCACATAAAGCGTCATCAGCTTGGACATCGACGCAGGCGGTTGCGGTTCGTCCGCGTTTTTATTGAGCAGAATGGTCCCGGTCGACGTATCGATCACAATCGCGCCTCGGGCTTGCGTTTCGAACGCGTGTGCGGGCACCAAGAATACGGCCATCGAAAGAACAATCGCCAAGGGTGTAAGACTACGCAGCATGAATGATCCGGTCAGTTTGTGACAGCATAGGCGTCTTCAAAGCCCATGCCTTTGGCGCGTTTCAAAAGGTCTGCTCGTTCTGAAGACGTGTTGGCCGGCCCCACGATCACCCGCCAGAATGGCTTCCCGCTGGCCTCTTGTTCAAAGACAGTCGGTGCCATGCCGTTCTGCTGCATCGCTGTTGCAGTGTTTCTCGCGTTTTGCTCGACGCTGAAGATGCCGATTTGGATGAATGGTTTGGAAAGCGTTGACGCCGTGCGCACGGGCTCCTCCGCGGCCGGCTCTTCGCGTACGGGCACCCCGGCCTCGATCTGGTTTGCGGCAGTTGCGGCGTCCCATACGTCCGCGGATACGGAACCGGGCGTGGCCTCAACCTCTTCGATCGCGGCTGCGGCCCCGGCCACCGGATCAAGCGCTTGCGTTTCAACCAAACTGGCGGATGCCAGGTCTTCCGCGGGTGCGTCGACCGGCTCTTGCGTTGGCGCCTCTTCGCGCCGCAGTGCTGTGACATTCAACTGAGACGGCGACCCGGCCAGCATGCCCAAAGTCTCCGCTGCATCCGAGGACACCTGAATGCTCGGGCCCGGGGTTTGCCGCTCGCGTTTGAATAAGGCCCCGATGACGAATTTCGAATTGGCCGTGTTGCGGATGATCACGCGCTCTGGCTCTGTCACATCGGGGTGCGCCACCCAAACCCCCCCCAGAGAGGGGCGCCCGTCCCAAAGACCGCTTTCGGTCAATTGAAACACATCGGGGGCCTCTACGTCACGCTCCACCAGTTTGGTGGTGGTCGTGCGTGCCGAAACTTCCTGACTTTCATCCGATGGCTGCGTCTTTAAGAAGTCGAATGCACCGACGCCTTCCGCGCATCCCGTCAAAAGAAGAACCGCGGCCATAGGCAAAAGAGAACCGTAGCCGAACTGCCCCTTGCTCGTCGTTAATTTCACCATATCGTTCCTCTTGCCTGTAACGTCGCGCTGGTTCGCGCCAGGTGCCGGTTAACCCAGCTTTCATTGTCGCCCACGCCCCTTTTTATGGGGCTTATGTGTGCATATTACCCTGAGTTTATCCTTATGAAAAGGTTGCAACTCGCCCCGGGCGCAAATCCTTGCTGAATATTGGTCTCTTTCAGAATCAAATCGCAACCATTATGCGTGAATTTCCAAAGACCAGGCCCGGAGGAGTGGCAGAGTGGTCGAATGCACTGGTCTTGAAAACCAGCGAGGGTGAAAGTCCTCCGTGGGTTCGAATCCCACCTCCTCCGCCACTTGTACCTCATGGTCAAAAAAACCTGCTAAGGCCTTGACGCTTATCGAGGTCTTTGCGGTTCGAACACACTCTTTTCGGCAGTAGGTCAGACGGTCGGCAAAGACCAGCTTTAGGACTGCTCTTTTGTCCTCTATCCGATCAGAAGTCCAAAGATTCCAAGGGTTTGCTTAAAAATCAAAAGCGGTTCGAAACGCGTCTGCAAAAGGAACGTTCGATTTGCCAATTTGGGACAGTTGCCCGGTCAAAAAAACCTTCTGCGCTTTCATATCGTTAAGGCGTGTCTCAAACGCCGTACGGATACAGGCCCAGAAGGCAAGGCGGTACGAATACGTCTAGGCCAAAAACCAGTTGGCAACTCTCTTCTATGCTGGCTCAAAAACTGTCCTACTGAAACCGGCACGACTAAAGAACTTCTTAAAGCAATTCGCCTCGATGATAGATCTTTCGAGTTTGACTACTCTCGATTGTATTTGATGTCCAAAACGTCCCCTGGTTCCATCCGGACATCGGGCGCCACTTTTTCACCTAACTCATTTGTATCAGCCGAATAAAGATAAAAGACAAATTCGCCGGCTACGTTTGTCTCATCAATAAACCCAAGTAACTCCCGTAGTTCCAGTTCACGCGCAGCGATCAAAGAACTGAGATCCTCAACCTCAAGCTCCAACCTCTCTATTTGCTCTAGCAGGCTGAGTTTGGACTTTTGTGATTGCAAGTTGTCCTGAACACTGATGCGAGCGGATTCAATCTGGACCCGAGCTAGGTCGTCTTCCGTCTCAAAAGCTCTCACGTTGGCCGTAGAAAGGGCGCGCTCGGCCTCATTTCTTCTATCTTCAACCATTAGGCCGCGATCAGTAAGAGCTCGGTTTCGCGCAACTCTTTCCTGATTGAGCAACACAAGAGTTTCTTCTTCCTTTCTGCGCTCACCTAGTGTCTCAAGGCGGTCTATGAGCAGCGATTGAACCTGTCGATTTGCGGTTCGCTCTTCTTCAAGAAGAGCATCTCGAGAGCTTTGTAGATCGGCAATAACCAACGAAAGTTGTGATTGTTGGCCTGTTTTATCTTCTATCGGCGATTCTGGATTGGGTTCGAGACGACTATTCAACACGCGTAAAATGTTTTGTCGGGTTTGGATTTGGGATCGAGCCTGTTCAATGGTTGCCAAGACTGTGGCTTTGCGCTGTTGAATGAAATCGGTATCGTTAACCCGTATAATGCCCCCAGATGCTGCTATAGCTTGGCGCACCGTCAAACCGGGTGAAAACCGAAGGCTGCCCGGCGTTTCTACTGCGCCTTGTACAAAAACGGGGCGATACTCTGCGATGTCTAAGGACAATTCAGCGGGTCTAAGTTTCAGCCAGAACTCCGATCCGTCGGGTGTGACCTGCCGAATAGTGGTCAGATCTTCTCTGGCAAAGATCTCTTCCTCTAGAGATGCAAGTGTCTTACCAACCGCTTCGAACCGCCCAAAATAAGGCAAGACGATGGTTCCATCCGAACCAACCATAACCTCCTTATCCATCGCTGCAGGCCCATTGATCGAGATTTGGATAGCGTCGCCATAAGTAAGCGTGTAGGCGTCTTCGGCTTGCAATTGATCCGCCACGGTAACGCCCAAGACAGTCAGCGTGAGGAAAGCGACAGATCGAAAAAACTGAATGACAGGAAAGCGTCCGTACTTGGGTTTTGCTGAAGAATTCGAAGAACACGGTCTACCATTTGGCGATTTTATCTCAATTTGTCGAAATTGCTTGCGCCGCACTATCTCGGACGTGCAGCCCTCTTGGTCGACAAAGGCAACGCTGACTTGCATGATCTTACTCCTGGCTCAACAGTGTTGAACAGCTAATCGTTTTACCTAGAGCCAACAGCACCTGGCTCTTAGATTTCGCGAATTGCGAACTCGCGCCTTTTCCACGGCCATCAAATTCGTAGTCATAGCGCGCTTTGGGTCTTGGGTCCGACCCAGTGGGTGGCAGAAATCAAACAGCCCTGCTCTGAGATGGCCAGTCCGAAGCGTCCGTTCAGTTGAATAATTGTCAAAGATTCCGGCAACACGCGCGGCGCTAGATTATTTTTTGAGCGCCAGTGAGCAGCAGGTGCAAAATCGCGAGTTTTTTCGCTGATAGTTATAGAAAGGTTAAAGCTCGTCACTAACGTTCATAGCACGGGCTGTGATCCCACCCTCACCGCGTACTTGTAAAACGTGATCTAGCTGCTTTGAGATCACCGATGCTTTTCTTGCGAAGAGACGAGGGAACAGGATTTTGACCAGCCAAGGTTAACACTGAGTTTTTGAGCAACTTTTCGTTGCAACCATAAATCCGTGGGGGGTTTCATGTCATTACAGGACGTGAGCAGATCTAGTTTTGTCGAGCAACAACGAGAAGTCTTCGGCTTCACCCGTTTAAATTACCGCTTGAAATACAAACGCTTATTTGACCTCGGGCTAACTATTGCGGCTATGCCAATTTTAGTGCCAGTCATTTTTACGCTCGCAGTGCTTGTCAGTCTGGACGGGGGCAACCCGTTTTACGTTCAGAAGCGCGTCGGTCTTTACGGGCGCGTGTTTCGGCTTGTTAAACTCAGAACAATGGTGGTGAACGCTGACCAAGTTCTCACTAAACAGATTCGCGAAAACCCCAAAATAGCCGAGGAATGGCATACCAACCAAAAGATCGAAAATGACACGAGAATAACCCGGATCGGACGGCTACTGCGCGCGACGTCGCTCGATGAATTGCCGCAATTTTGGAATGTGCTGCGCGGAGACATGTCAATCGTAGGTCCGCGCCCGATGATTGTTGCTCAAAGACGGCTTTATGAAGGTAGTGCGTATTTCCAATTGAAACCTGGGATCACTGGCAACTGGCAAGTGTCTTGTCGCAGTGAAAGCAGTTTCGCCCAGAGGGCGGACTATGACCTCGCATATCGCGAGAACTACTCGTTCCTTATTGATTTGCAGATCGTTCTGAAGACGGTGCTTGTGGTGCTTAGGTGCACCGGGCGCTGAAGAGACTTAACCCCTCATTTCTCCTCCTCTCAATGCTTTGAAAGCGAACCGATGAACGAAATTTCACAAAATTACGACCTTGATCTAGCGGCTCTACCTGTCTCACTTGAGGGTAAGCGCATAGCGATCGTTCATGATCAATTGTACACGATCGGTGGTGCCGAAAAGGTGCTCAAAACGATTTGCGACCTGTTTCCCGACGCGGATGTTTTTGCTTTGTTTAGCACGCTCAACGATCAGGAACGTCAGCATCTCATGGGCAACCGGATGCCAAAGACAACGTTTTTACAAAAGGCACCTTTTGTAAAAAAACTTCGTAAGCTCTACTTCGCGATGATGCCTCTGGCGATCGAACAGCTGGACCTGTCTAAATATGACGTCGTCCTGTCTAGCTCGTACTTGGTGGCAAAAGGTATTCTATCGCATCCCACGCAGACGCATATCTGTTACATGCATTCGCCGATGCGTTATGCTTGGGACCACCAAACATCATACATCCAGAGTATGCGTAGTTTTTTCGGTCTACGCAGGTTTTTTGCCAGACTACTGCTGCACTACATGCGCGGTTGGGACGTTCGAAGCAACAACGGTATTGACGTCTTGATTGTCAATTCTCGCTTTATCGCGAAAAGAGTGTCTAAAGCATATCGCAGGCAAAGTTTCGTTCTGCATCCGCCCGTGGATCTTTCAGAATTTACGGTAAAGGAAGATGTACAGCGCGAGCCAGACCTTTTCGTGACGATGTCGCGCATAACAGAAGGGAAACGGATTGATCTGCTTGTCGACGCATTTCGACAACTGCCTCAGTGTCGCCTCGAGATCATAGGCGATGGACCTTTGTTAAATCATGTTGCTAGAAACGCGCCGAAGAATGTCACGTTTTACGGCCGCTTAGAGACGACGCAGGCCGTTGAGAAAATCAGAAAAGCGTCTGGTTTTGTTTATGCAGCGGAAGAGGACTTTGGCATTGCCCCGGTAGAGGCGCAAGCTTGTGGTACGCCCGTAATCGCGCTAGGGCGCGGAGGCACCCTTGAGACAGTGGTTGGTTCTGAAAGTCCAGATGACATTGCACCCACCGGGACGTTTTTTAAGGAACAGTCACCGACAGAAATTGCTCAAGCCGTCAAAAGGTTTCAAGATCTGCGAGGTAAGTTTTCCTCAGCGGCGTGCAGAGAAAATGCTGAGCAGTTCGCCTCGCCTTTGTTCGTAAAAAGATTGATCGAGATGATCGATATCTCCGTGAAAGGTGTCGATTTCAGTACGGCTGGGCTTCCAAACATGGAACGGCAACCTGAGTGGCACGTGTCGCAGAGTACCTCTAAACAAATAGCGTATCATTCGTAAATCTAACTGAAATTGTTTAAGCTAGCTTAGTTATGCAAGAAGCTCCTCAAGACGACCTAAGTCTACTTTTCGAAACGGTCAGATCGTCCGCTTTGTACATCTTGCTTGCGGGTTTGGTGTTTGGAGCGGGGGGCTACTTAACGGGCAAGCAATTGCCAAAAACCTATGAGGCTGAAGCTGTTGTTGTGTTGGGGGCACGCAGCAGCACAGCGTTTCAGGAACAAGAAGTGTACGCGCTACCTGAGGATGGAACGACACGCGCCTGGACGATGCGCGCTGAGGTGTCCGTCGCCACCAGCCAAAAGATTGCAGAGAAAGCGTTAGCAACGCTGTCGGAAGAACAACTAGTCAACCTTTTGCCATCGGAATGGGAAACGACGACTAGCGGCCGCTTGTCGGACTTATTCGACGAAATTGAAGCGCCTTACAATGAGGCAGATGAAGAGACGCGTCGCGCGCTTGTTCGTGGCTACAAGGACAACATTTTTATTGGGAACGACCCAAACACATTTGTTCTGCGAGTGCGCGCTATCGCGGCCGAAAACACGCTCGCTGCGCACCTCGCCAATGCGCATGCCACCGCCTATGTGCAACACAATCTCGAACGCAAACATACCGAAATTGACCGAATTCTCAGGGCAATTGAAGAAGAACTGGGCAGCATAGATGCGAGCGCTTCTCAAACAAAGCAGCTCATCCAGGATCTCAACAAGAATGTACCCCAGCTTATCCAGAGCGGCCCTTCAATTGCGCAGGCGCAGCTTACCACGCTTATAGAACAGGTCGAAGAAACGCGCGATCAGCTCAGTTTAGCAAAACTCGATCTAAAACTCGCCCAGAACACCAACCCGCTTGATCTTGGCGAGGATGTCCAGAGATTGAACGAGGTCAGAACTCAGCTGTATGAGGTTGAAACCCAAAAGCGAGAGTTTCAGGGCGCGACCAGCACTGAAGTGAGAAGTGCTTTGGAAAGACGAGAGCTATCGTTGCGAACCATTCTCGAGGAGGGCGCGCAGGAAATCATTGCGACGAAAAAGATCCGAGTTGCATCGTTGGGCCAAAAACTAGAAACGCTTAATGTACGAGCTCGGGAGCTGTCGTCCCTTGTGAATGAGCATTTGGTCGTTCAAGCTCAAATTGATGACCTCTTGGAGACGTCTCGTGTTTATTCTTTGCGGCGCGCGGAACTTGAAAACCGCCGCGCTGTAATTGAAGCAACAGCAGAGGTAATCGCAGCTGACGCGGAAATCATCGAAGCTGCAACACCACCCCTATTTCCACGATCTCCAAACTCCAAACTCCTCGGTTTGACGCTTGCTGTCTTTGGTGCATCGCTTGTGGTTGGCGTTAGCCTCTGGCGTAGACGGCGAAAAGGCGGCGTGCAATTCGATATGGGCCAACAGCCAAACGGTTTCCGCGAGGCTTTGATCGGCGTAGTACCCAGCGCACAGTCTGACACTCGCTCCACGTTAAATATGCAGCTACAGGAAGAGTATGATCGCTCTATTGAAGCCGTGAGAGATCGGCTGATCCATCTTGTAGGATCGGCGGATAACGGTTGCCTTTTGGTAAAGCTGCACGCAAATTCTTCAGACTGCGTTGTTTTTTTGAAATCACTGAAAAAAAGCTTCAAGGACTCAAAGTCAAAGCTGAAAATTGAAATTGAGGAACCACCTGACACGATTGGCAAAAGAGTAGCTGCTCTGAAGGTGTCGCGAGCCTTATCGCAAGCGGCGCAAGATTACCCAGGCAAGCGCAGTGCCAAAGTGCGAAACAGCACGATGCCAATCTCGGGCACGCGTGACGACAACGGCAAATACCCCAATACCGTCATACAAACTGACTTAAAAAAAGTAACTTACTCAATAAGCGTGGTCGACACGCGTTTGGCGACGTCCAACGATTGGCGGATTGCATTTAACAACGTCAGTTTCCGTTCCAAAACGCTTGGTTTAGTTCTTGTCAACGCCACCACTATGAGCTCAGCGCCAAAATGGTCTTCATATCGAGGAGCGGGGTGAGGTCATGGGCAAGCTTTTGAACGCGCAACGCGTTGTCTTTTTGTCTCATTCTGCCGAACTTGCTGGCGCCGAAATTCTCATGCTACGCCTGCTCTCAGAGCCGATGTTTGACGACGTAAAAGTTCTTCTTTTTTCGCATGGCGAGTTGCGCGAAAAGTTTGCAGCTTTGGGCATCTCCGCTTCCGTAATCGAAACGAAATCGCTGCATGACTTTCGTAGGAATGGCAGTGCTTTTTCCGCGCTGTCAAAGATACGACCAATGGTTGCAACCACTAAAAACCTGTCGTCGCATTTGCGAAGCGGAGATCTACTTGTCGCAAGTTCACAAAAAGCTTTCGTTTTGGGCTGCTTGGTCAAAATGTTTCGCAAAGACGTTGGCCCATTGATTTGGTGGTTGCACGACATACTGACCAAAGAACACTTTTCTTCGACAAATTTACGTACGGTTGTGCTTCTCTCGAAACTCTTTGCTTCCAAAGTGATTTGCACCTCTGAGGAAGTGCGTTCTGCGTATGAGGCGGCCGGTGGCAAGCGCAGTAAAGCAAGTGTCGTCGAGCCAGGGATTGATTTGAGAATTTTTACTGCGGAACACGAAACATCTCGCAAACGTACCAAAACGGCAATTAGTTTGAGCCGAATTAGCCCATGGAAAGGTCAGCGCAACTTTCTTGACGCCCTCGCGTTGTTGCCTGACGCAAATGGGTTGATCGTGGGAGCCCCGCTTTTCGGCGAGCAAGACTATTTTGAGGACCTCAAGAAACATGCATCATCGCTTGGTTTAGATGATCGCGTGACGTTTATGGGACATCGCGATGACGTGGCGGAGGTTCTTCGCTCAGCCACTGTCTTCGTTCACGTTCCAGACGCTCCGGAACCGTTTGGGCAGGTCGTGATAGAAGCCATGGCTTGCGGCTTGCCTGTGGTTGTATCAAACGAAGGCGCGCCGGGTCGCATTTGTAGCGGGGGAGGTGGAATACTTGTGCCTCCCAACAATCCATCAAGGCTTGCTGAAGCGATCAACAAGGTAATGAGCAAGCCGGATTACCGGGGAGAGCTTGCTCGAAAGGCTAAGACCATTTCAGCAAAGTACGACGCCGCATCTATGCGTCGGAATTTTCTCAGAGCTTTGAACGAGGTTTAAATGTTAAATGAAAACAACAGATTAATAGATGAATCTTCTGATGAGTTAGAGTCTCACAAGCTGTCGTGCATAATTCTTACCCGAAATGAAGAGGAGGTTATCGCGAGGTGTATAAACTCAGTGATCAAGGTTGCAGATGAGATTATAGTCTGCGACTCGGGCAGCGTCGATGGGACCATTGCAATCGCAACATCCCTTGGCGCGCATGTGGTCAATACCGATTGGCCAGGTTCTCACGGAATCGCGAGAAACAATGGCATGGCTCATGCTGCCCACGACTGGTGTTTGCATCTTGACGCAGACGAGATTGTCGATCGCGAAATGGGAAAGTCCATTCGTGAGGCGCTTAAACTTAAACCTTCCGAAAGCAAAGCCTTTTGCTTTACGCGACAAGCTGAATTCGCGGGGACGGCAATCCCTTCTTTACCTCGACCCTCGAAAAGGATGGATCTTGTCCGCTTGTTTAGCAGACGTGTTGGACGTTTCACGACCGGCATGCATGAAATTGTGGTAGACACAAAAGAGCGCGAACTTTTGCCTGGAAAACTTTACCATTGGCGCTCTTTCACGCTTCACGCGCGATTTGCGCAGTTTAATGACTATTCAGATAATGAAGCGGATGAAATCCATGCCAGTGGCAGCAGCTTCTCCGTCTTGCGGCTGATCTTTAAACCCTTCGCGCGGTTTGTATGGCACTACTTTTTCGATGGCTCTTGGAGGGTCGGAAAAACCGGCCTCATTCACGCTATGACCATGGCAATGGCAGAGTTTATGCGCCAGGCCAAACTATGGGAACGGCAACGCGGAACAGTAGAAGCTCCCAAGGTCGAATACTACGAGCAAATAGTCGAGCAATGACCGTGATCGGCTCGCCAGCCATCCAGAACACTGACCGTGAGCGCAGTGGTTTTGATCGATTGGGGCTTACACATGCCTTTTTCGTTCTGGCAGCCATCTGCGCGTCTGCGTACTTAGGCGTTGGTAGCGCCGCGCGATATGCTTTTGTCGCCGCTGCTCTGGCGTTTGGCACTCTTTGGTTAGTTCGAGATCACCGCAGATATCTGATTTTTCTGATCTGTCTCTTTTTGTTTGCATCTCTAGCGCGGCGGATAATCGACCATGCTGTTGGGTATGCAGATAGCAATGTTACTCTGCTTGCGCCCTACGCCGTGGGCTTGCTCACACTTGCCCATGCATTCAATTTTCTCGCCAGCGGAAGTCGGATGTCCGTAGAAATGATTGCATTGGTCTCTATCACCTTCTGGGCTTTTGCTCTTGGTGCGACAAGTGTTGGCTTAGGCGCAATTGCTGTCGACACGTTGCGCTGGTTTGCCCCTTTGGCCATATTTTGTTTTGTCATGACGCTTGAGGACGACCATGACTTGCACAAGGCGCTGACAGGCCCGCTCACAGCCGTGGCAGTTGTAGCAGCGCTATATGCCGTTTTACAGTTTTGTGCTCCACTTCCCTGGGATGTATACTGGGTTGAGAATGCGCCCATTGGTTCAGGTCCTCTGGGCATCCTTGGCAAACCGGAGCCGTTTCAACTGCGGGTCTTTGGCACAATGAACTCGCCAGGAAGCCTGGCCGCAGCCCTCGCTGCGTTGGCGCTTTTGATTTTCGCCGCGAGCGGTCCAAGGGTCTTGACTACGCTGATGCTCATCTTTGCGGCTATTTCTCTCACTCAACAAAGAAGCGTCATGGGTGGGCTTGTAGTCGGTATTTTGGTCTTGTTGGCTTTAGGCGCGAGCAACCTGCGTCTGCGGATCTTACTGTTTGCCGCTTTTGGCTGCGTGTTTGTGCTTGTCGCGATCTCAATGCAGCCTGATATTGTCCAAGGTATTCTGCAAAGGTTTGCCGTAGGCGGATCCTTGGGTGACGACGGCAGTTTAGCCGCGCGCCTGCGTCAGTTGGAAATCTACCCGAGCTTGATTGCAGAACGCCCGTTTGGATATGGTTTCGGCTACAGAGGCGTTTTGAGCATCGAGAACGGTGCATTGCCCTTCGTTTTGGACAATGGCTTTCTTGATCTGCTTTTCAACGTCGGAGCACCCTTTGGCGTTGTTTACTTGCTCGCGCTCCTGTCTCTTGTCCTGTCGGCACTGGCAATTGGTGTGGTACAGCGCCATTTTGCGCTCTGCGCCGCGTGCGCGTCCATTTGCCTTTTGGCGCAACTTCCGTTTGGGAGCGTGCAAACCAGCGAGCACGGTTTTTTTGCTTTCTTGAGTCTAGCGTTGGCATGCCACTCAAAGGCAAGCTCTAGTTATGAAAGATGATTTGGCCAAAGCAGAACTCCCTCAGGTCGGCAAGGCGCAAAGCAGCGGTCTAAAAACCTCGGCCATTTCTGGGGTTTTGACGTTAACTGCGCGGACTGTTTACATTCTTTCGCAGATTGTATTGGCTCAATCCCTTGGACCAGAGCAGTTTGGTTATTTCGTGATTGCCTGGACCGTTGCGGGGCTGGGGATTGTATTCTCCAGCCTGGGTTTGCCGCAAACTTCTTTGCGTTACACAGTCGCTGGACACCATCTTTGGGGCCAGGGATATCTCGGCCTTTCGGCCATATCGAGTTGTCTGGTTGGTGGCTTGATCTTTGCAACAGCGCCTTTTGTTGCAGAACGTTTTTTTGACGCTCCAGGCGCCACCAATGCGATCAAGGCGCTTGCGTCAATCGTTCCGTTAACAGTGATATGTGCTCTGCTGGGCGCGGGTTTTCGGACTGAAAAAAGAATAATACTGGGCATTTCGGTCAATTCCATTGGGCTAAACGTCGGACCTTTTCTAGGTGTAGCGTTTACGGCCTTGTTTCTTGACCCGACACCAGAGGCCTTTGCTTTAGGTTGGTCAATCGGTCTAACGCCAACTCTGTTAATTGCCTTACTCAAAACGCGCCGTAGCGACGTTCAGCCCAAGGCGGCTCGGACGATGGAAAAGCTTCGATTTGGTATTCAAAGCCTCGGCGTTCACTCGGTCAACATCATAAACATGTGGGTTGACCGTCTCATGATCGGCATGCTCACCACTACGACTCAATTGGGCCTGTATCAGGCAGCTTCGCTTCTTTCCATGATCCCAATGATGCTGGGCACAACGATTGGTGCAGTGTACGAAGCCAAATTGGCACAAGCAAAAACAATAGAGGAACGAAGTGAAGTCTATGCAGAAGCTCAAATGCTTCAGGTTCACCTTGTCACGCCAGGTTCTGTTTTGTTGATTTTTACTGCCTCTATCTGGCTTGAACTTTTCTTTGGAAACGAGTTCGAGGTCAGCGCGCCGTTTCTTGGGCTTCTGCTTCTAGGCCAAACTCTAAAGGCTTGGTGTGGACCTGCGCTGATTGCCTTGAACATGGGCGGATATGCTGGAACAGCGCTGTTAATCACCGGAGGCGGTTTCGTCACCAACGTTGGGTTGAACTTTTGGCTGATAGGGCAGTTTGGCGGTCTTGGTGCGGCCATAGCGACTATGGCCGTCACCACATGCGTTGCACTTATAGCATTGTACTGCTGCGTTTCTTACGGGTTAATTCGCGTATATCTGCATGGCTTGTTTGCGGCATTAATCAGCACCGCAGGGTTAATCGTAATTTATTTCGGTTTAAGAACCTTTTTCGAGCAGTGGATTGTCTTTGACTTCGTTTTGGTTGTTTTCTTGATTGCGGTCTATGCGATTTTGGTCGCGGTCGTTCGAGTTCCCCCGGCATACGATCTGTTTTCACTCGAAATGCGCCGCAGGCTCCTGGCGTGCTTTGCAAGGATTTCGACATAGCAGAAAAAATGAAAAAAAGCCGTCAAGCTACGCTGCAACGAACTTGGGAACATCCCGAACTCACTGAAATGTCAGAGCGTATGCATGCGCAAGGCATCGCGCCAAATCTGTTCCTGGTAGGAGCCCAGAAGTGCGGTACCACCACGCTCGCGTCGCTCATAGCGAAGCATTCTGATGTCTTCTTCTCAAGGATCAAAGAACCAAACTTTCTAAGCTTCGATGTACGGCCAGCTGAATTTACCGGCGATTTCAAAAAGTTGCACATAGAGGATGAAAACGCTGCACTGAAGCGATCTTGCACAGAGGATGTCCTCTACGCTTACATTGAAAATCCCGCAATTTATCAAGCCTTGTTCGAAGGTTCGTCGCAGTTTTCCATTCGTGCCGAAGGCTCCGTGACCTATCTTTTTTCGAGTGAGGCACCGTCTGCCATTGCAACACTTTTTCCGAGTTCCAAGATACTGGTCATTTTGCGTGATCCGGTGAAGCGCGCGATATCAAACTATCGAATGCAATTTCAGGCTGGGGTCGAAACAGAACCAGATGTCTTCAAGGCCATCATGAATGACCATGCAAAAGCATCATACACATGGGGCACAAAGCACTTCTATGTTGAGAGTGGCCGATACGCGGATCAGTTAGTGTCGTATTTTGATTTGTTTCCTAAGTCGCAAATCCACATTGCTTTCTTCGAAGAACTCTTTGGCAAGAAAGACGAAGTTGCAATTGCCAACCTAGCAGCGTTTCTTGGATTGGACGAATTCAAGCCAGAAGAAGACGCTCAGAAAAACGCCAGTCTTAAACCCAGAAACGCGGTGATAAACAAGCTGCTCTTTAAATCTGGTCTGAAGCGGCAGATTCAGCGCTATGTGCCAAAATCGCTGAAAGACTTCGGTAAGACGTTGTTTTACGAGGAAGGTTCGTCACGTCTGGACCAAGGCGAAATGGAGCAACTGCAAGATCTTTTTCAAAGTGATCGAGATAAGTTAGAAAACCTGCTTGGCCGGCCAGCGCCTTGGTAGGCGGAAACTGCCTTAAATTTCGATCGCCGAATTGGGCAATTCTTATGGGTCTATGACAATCTATGACAATAGAGACCGCGCTCGATCTGGGCGCTTTGCGTGGCTTTCAAAATACCCACCCATCCGATCCGCCATTGCATCGAGTGTGAAATTCTCGCGCGTCGCCGCAAGGCCCCGTGTTGCAAGTTCTTTTAAGCGACTGGGGTTTTTCCTTAAATCCGAAACCAATCCCATCAATGCGCGAGGGTCTCCTTCTGGAAAGATTAGTCCTCCTTTCGTCTGCTCGATCACTTCAGGTATTGCGCCTGAGTCACTGCCAAGAACAGGTGTACCACAAGCCAAAGCCTCAATAATCAAACGGCCGAATTGTTCTTTCCATCCAGGGTAAGATAGCGACGGCATAACGATGACGTCACACGCCGCCAATACGGGCGCCAAATCACTTTGGTTCGTGGGTGGCACAATGTGAAGCTGGTTTGCTATGCCTCGGTCCCGCGCACGTCTTTCCAATGCATCTTGCTCCGGACCTTGACCGACCAAAACAATCTGAACTGACTCATCTTTAAGCATAGAAACTGCATCAATAAGGTCAGAAAGCCCTTTTTCCGGCACAAACCTACCTGCAAAACCGATCAAAAACGATTTTGGGTTATTGGTTATCCGCTTCCGCCAGGTGTTTTCTTTGCTCAGCCTGGCATCGAAGATTGAGGTGTCAACGTATAGTGGCATGTCGCAAATCTCGCCGTTGAACCCTTTACTACGGGCTAAGTCCGTTGCTTCTGAGCTGATTGGAAATAGGAAAGTCGCACCTTGCAAAACCTTTTTTTCAAAGTTTGAAATTGGAAAAGGAAAGGTTTTGAAAATGTTCTGGCTGGCATAGAAACCAATTGGAACGCCAACTCCGCGACGATTGGCGCGAAAGAGTTGGTACGCCGCCAGCATGTAATAGTCGTGGTAGCCATAAATGATATCAGGCTTTGCTTTGGACAGGATCTTCCCAAGATCCGCTATGTATAGGTGTTTCGGCACGCTGGATCGAAAAGCGACTGGTCTAGTGACGAAGTCGCCTCGGAAACCTGTGTGTTTTTGCGAAACCACGCAACTTTGACCAAAGGGGTTCATCCACTTTTCAGGCGCTAAGATTGTAACGTGGATATCAAAGCGCTCCATCAACCTTATGTATAAGCTTTGTTTTTTTGTGAAGGCGCAATTGTGATCCATTACAAATAGACGGAGAGCCATTTAACTGTCCCATGCGTGCTGCAGATTATCGATAGAGACATCGGCAACGCGACAGGTCAACACGCCGCAAACCCCTGAGCTGTAAAAGCTTAAAAGTTTAGCTTGCACCACCACCGATTTGGTCCATCGCCGCCAAAAGTGGCCCCAAAAGATTCATCGGATCGGTTCGCAACCCGGATGTGTCCAGGTTCGTCATGTGAGGCAGTCCACAGAGCGTTATTGCTTGCATTGCTTTGGCCCCCAGCGACATTGATCGGAAAAAACCCTGAACTGGTGGTCGCAACGGCCAGCATGTTGTCCTTGGTCCAATCAAAGTTCTCTTCAAGCGCGACGCCGACCGCCATCACGGAGTCCGAGTTGAATTGGCCACAGAAAAGACCGGCTATTCCAACCAAGTCGAACCTTTTTGCAGCTGGATAATTAGTGGTTCCAAATCGAAAAAGAGTACCAGCCCAACCGTTCCCTTCAAGTTTGATCACGCCCCTAGGCACATGACCATGGTTTGCAATATGAAAAAACTGCAATGATCTGCTGTGCGCCGCAGATATAAATCCGTCGCAACTGTCAATGTAGACGTCTTGAGGCAAATCAGTAGCTCGAAAAGTTGCTTGATCGCGCGGCCGCCAACGATCTGGGTCCACGCTTCTTACAATCGAGACCCGTCTCCAGCGTTTAACGTCAATCAGTGCGGCCCTGGGAATACTGCCACGGTACCCATTGGAAGACGCAGGAAACGAGGTTTGGGTGCCATGAACCTCGCGAAAAATGCAGTTTTGTAATGTCGTGTCGCGTAACTCATGACGGCGTGTAAGGTTACCCTCAGCAAAAACAGCATTGCCCACGCTCTCGAACTGACAGTGGCTCCATAAGCCTGTAACAAAATCCCTCCAATGCCCCTGATGCACAGAGAGGGCTTGCGCGTCGGAGTAATCCTCATTTGTGCCTTCTTTGTAAACTGCGTACGGCGCTCCACCAACAAAACAGGTGTCTACGTGCCCGTACCAACCTGCATCAGGCGCAAGTGCAATGGCGGCAAAGCGTCCGGAGATATTGCACTTCTGCAAAACAAAATCCCCATGCGCAGCTTCTGTGAAAGTTACGTAAAGACCGTAATAGCATCCGTCGGTAAATAGTAGTTCTGCTGTTTTTTGACCGCCTCGCCAATTCACGCCGACGTGAAATCCGGAGACGAAAACACTCCTAATGACTGTGCGTTCCCCTGCACTTATGCCACTATAGTTTTCGTAAATTTGCCCAATTCTTGGATTTTTCGGATTGTAAGCCTTCGTCCAGTCATCGGGTTGAAAACCATAACGCTCGACAAACCCGGCTTCACTTTCGGGGGCATTCCAACCACGCCAATTGCCCGGTCCCATGATGCTGAAATGGGCGAGCTCGCAGTCTGCATGCAGGTGTAAATGCTCGCCACTCCAAGACACGAAGCCGTTTTCAACATTTGCAAGCCGCGGTTGAACGACGTAGTTGTCATGGATCGGAGCTTTGTTATCACGCCACTGCAGTATCGTTGCGCCACGCCCGTGACCGTGGATGTTCACGGTAGGTTGATTTTTCCAAATCCACACATCGTTGGCGGGATAGAAAAGACTGCGATTGAAACGGCCAACGCCAGAAGGCAATTGGACCACGGCACCAAATCTAGTAGAGGACTTATCCCAATCCAAAACAACTTGGTTAATAGCTGCTTGGGTGGCGGCCCAGTCTATTTCATCTTCCAAGCTGTCTGCATGCGGATAGACAACTTGTGCGTCTTCTAGAGCCTCAAAAAAATCCGAGAGTGGGTGAGATTGACCGTCCCAAATCGCACCAAAGTTGATGGCGTGGTAATGTGAGGTTTGCCTAGCGTTTTTGATGCTTTCGGGAAGTGCATCCAACGACACTTGTCCTTTGTCGTTCAGTCTAAGTAACTGCCCGGACAAGTCAGTATCGCCCCCTTTGTCGGTGCTGCGCTCGAGGTCTTGCTCGACTGATACTATTCTATCAAGCGCTTCTTTTAACGCCGGCGACAAGATTGAATGGACGTCTGCTGTAGGCAAATAGGTGTCTCCCTTACTTTCGAACGCAGCAGATGCTGCGGATTGCAAAAAGAATTGCAAGCAACCTCTACGATTGGTTTTCATTTGCTTTGCTTTCTCTTCGATTTGGTAAATTGGGAGTTCTTTTACTTTATCTTAGGTTCTAGATTTTCGAGGATCTGAGCCGCTTGGACAGGATATCAGGATCTTTTCTCCACCTCCATTCACACTTCCTAAGATGTAGCTTGAGCAGCAAGCCGCCTTTCGATTAAGCCTTCGCTGCTGTTAATGTCGAAGTCTTGGTCGGTGAGCAGTTCGGACTTCTCGCATTACTCCTTTACAGAGAATTGTGTGTCGGATCACCCAATCCGAGTGAGATAAAGGTCTAAAACTTGGAACGTGTTAGCGTCATCGTATGTAAAACTGCATCACTGCCCGCGCTGAAAAAGATAGGAACATAAACGTTTAGAACCTGCGTTTAATTGAACCAGCGTCGACCCAGATTGCATTGGATCAAGAATTCCAGAATGCATTCTTGTCCTTGCGATCCATTCGGCTGATTTAAACGGACGAGCCAATCCAAAGTTGGGTCTGTTCGATGGCCAGATCGATACTTCTAGAAAGCGAGTTGCGTACACCTGAAACGCACATGATCGAAGAAAGTATTGCGATGCGTCCTTTGATTGCGCTTCTCTGACTTGATCACATCTGGCCGCCTCAATCAGAGTAAGGCGGCAAGACCCAAAAAGGAGATTAGGATGAGCGGCAAGCACACCCTTGAAATGACAGTTCTCATGACGCCGGAAATGGCCAACTTTAGCGGCAATGTGCACGGCGGCGCGCTGCTCAACCTGCTGGACCGGGTCGCATTTTCTTGCGCGTCCAGATACTCGGGGCGGTATTGCGTCACTCTCTCCGTGGATCAGGTCATATTCAAGAAACCCATCTTTGTGGGCGAATTGGTGACCTTTATGGCCTCGATCAACGCCACGGGACGCACCTCGATGGAAGTGGGCATCCGTGTCGAGGCGGAAGAAATACGTTCCGGCAAGGTCCGGCACACCAATTCGTGCTATTTCACGACCGTTGCCGTGGACGACAATCGCACACCCGTTGAGGTGCCCAAACGGATCCCTGAAAACGACGAGGCCAGAAAACGGGAAGAGGCCGCCATCCTGCGCCGAAGCCTGCGCGAAGACTTCACCCGGCGCCATGCTGAGATCAATGGTGAACTCTGAACTCTATAGAAATCGATGGGCGCGCGACAGAAAACGAGGAGAGGACAATTGACCGAACGCGGCACGCATGTCGATGAGTATGATGACGCGACGGTAGCCCTGTTGGAGCTGGTCTGGGGCAAGGGGTTCATGGCGCCAGGCGGGCCGCAAAATGTGCGCAAGCTGGTCTCCGGATTGGATATCAGAGACAAAACCATCCTTGATATCGGCTGCGGTCTCGGCGGCGGCGATCTTCTTTTGGAGGGTGAGCATGGCGCACGGGTGCTCGGTATCGATCTCGAAGTACCTCTCATCGCGAGGGCACGCGCCTATGCCGAAGTGGCGGGTCTGTCTGACCGGATTGAGTATCGTCAGGTCGACCCGGGTCCGCTTGGCTTTGAGGATGGCACATTGGACGTCGTCTACAGCTCCGGTGCATTCACACAGACAGCTGATAAGGCTGGCATCTTTGCCGACGCATTGCGGGTTTTGAAACCTGGCGGCAGCATCACGGCCTATGAATGGATGGGAAACGGCGAACCCTTCAGTGAGGACATGCTGCACTGGTTCGAACTTGAAGGGCTCACCTATGCCTTGCAATCCTTACCGGCGCACAAAAGCCTGCTGGAAGACGCAGGGTTTGACGAGATTGCGGTGACGGACGATGGCGGCTGGTACACACAGGAAGCGCGCGTCGAATACGACCTTCTGAAGGGCGAGATGAAGGAGACCGCCATGACGATGCTCGGCACGGAGCAATATGCGCATTTCCTCGAAGACTGGGCGGCGTTGATCACCGTGCTGAGCAGCGGCGAACTGGTGCCGGGGTTTCTGCGCGGCAAAAAGCCAAGCTGATGCCCCTGCTGTCGTGACGCATCGACGGGCCCTAGACCGACCAAGTTGGAAAGCTGAGCCCCGTCATCGCCCGGAGCTTTTGCGCATCCGCGCGCAGATCATCAGCAAAGCTCATGCGCAGCCCATCAGGAAAGACCGGCGGTTTGCGCGACGGGCGCAGAGCCAGCGCGTCGCGAATGCGGTCCCGCGTGCTTCGCCCCACGAGGCCTGCTGCGCGACGTCCAAACGGCGATTGTGCAAAGCGCAGGATCGGTGCGGGCACTCTGGAAATCTCCGCGCTGTCATTTCTAGCATCCGCATTGGAAAGCGGTCGTGCGGCCACGCCGATATGGGCCGTCACCTTGTCCATCACGGCCTGCGGGGCGCGGACGAGCTCTGCAAAATCGAGGATGAGAATGGCCTCTTTGCGAAAGTACTGAAGGTAGGTTTCAAGCTGCTCGGCATAGAGGCTCCCATCCAGAATGTGCGCGTATTCATGCTTGGATTGGAAGTCATTTAGATCGGGCGACAGCGCGCCCATGAAAACGCCATGGTGGAATTGCGACTGCGCACGATCGATGGGATCGCGCAGAATATAGATCAGTTTGACGTCCGGGCAGACCTGAGCCATGCGTTCGGCCACGCCCGGAAAATCCCGGGACTTGGAATAGTTCGGGCTGGCTTCCCCACGCACCGCATCTGCCCGCGAAAACTGATTGCTGTACCATCCAAGACCGCGCGACCAGTTCTTTTCTGATACGAAAAAATCCGTTTCCTTGTCGCGCGACATGTCAACATCCGGGTGCTCATCGAGATGCCGATAGAGTGTCGTTGTTCCCGATTTCATGGCCCCAATGATGATGAAATGCGGCAGCAGCAGGTCTGTCATTTGGGTGGCGCCTGCGCGGGCGCGGCAACTATGCCGTCACCGTAAAGATCTCTTTGCCGAAACCGCAGACAACCAGCACAGACGCCCGCATGAATCCTCCCCCGCAGGAGCCAGAACGCACGCCGCGTCATCCAGGGCCAGGCCGCCAGCGCCTGCAGATGGCAATAAGCTGTCTTGAGCGCAGCGACTGCAAAAAGCTTGGCAAGCGCGCCGGGTTCCGAGGCCACGGCAGAATAGCTTTGACCGATGCGGAAGCGCCTCTTCAGAAGCCAGTTTAGATCTTGGCGAGCAGCCGGCACCTCTTCGTGCACGATGGCATTGTCGGCGATGGCATAGCGCGCACCAAGCGCCCGCAACCGAAAGAAAAATTCCGTGTCCTCGCCCCCGGATCGACCACGTTCAAGCGCAAACCGTTCATGCCTCCATGGCACATCCCCCCACCGCAAAAGCGCGTTGCAGGTGTGCCCGGTCTCGACCACATCCCCACGGCGAGCCGCGACTTGGGAATGGAAATCTCCGTCGACCATCCACTGGGGCGTGTCCGGGCCGTAGCGTGCGCGCATATGGCCAAACGCGGCGTCCACCCCGGTGGCGTTTACACAGGTGATCAATGCTGTCAGCCAATCAGGCTCCACAAGTTCATCATCATCGAGAAAAGCGATCCAATCCCCCGTTGCGGCATCAAGCCCGCCATTGCGCGCGATAGAAATGTTGGAACCGGGTACATGTCGGTAGTCGATGGTGAGCCCGGTGTCTTTTGCCACCTCAGCGACACGTGCTTGTGCAGATGGGGCGTCATCATTGTCGATGACGATGACGCGCAGGGCTACCCCGGCCGGGATCTTGGCCCGCGCGACCGAGCGCAACGTGTCAGCTATGTGGGAGCGCCTATAGGTGCAGATGCACAGATCAATCTTCATCGTGGCGCGCCTTTGATCATCTGCAGCAGGAACCCCGCGCTCCACACCATGTGCATCGTAAAGAGAACCGGCCCGACCCAAAGCGCGCACAGGCTGCGCTTACATGTCAGGGTTTTCAGCGTGACGGCGGCGAGCAGCGTGAGGTACGCCACGGGCACCAGCAAAGCCATCGGCAGGACAGGCGCCAGCATGAGCCCGACCAGATTGCTGAGGAAGATCACGGGCGGTATCACCTGTCGCAACCGGGGCCGCATGCGATGTTTGAGAATATTGTGCGCCCGCCACATGCCATAGTGCCAATACTGCACCGAGAGCCGCCGCAAAGACGGCCGCATCATGTAGTTCAACCGGATCGTGGCATCCAGCCAGATACGCCCGCCGGCCAAACCGATGCGGTGATCAAGCTCCGCGTCTTCATTGGCCACAAAGGAGGGATCATAGCCGCCCACCTTGCGAAACATATCGAGGTCAAAGCCTGCATTGTGACCATGATCGACCCAGCCTGAACGCGTGCCGCCCCGGTGACCAGATCCGCCCGAGCCGAGCTTGCTCTCCATCGCCCAGGCGGCCCCGCGCTGAAAGCAGGCCTCGCCCATTGAATCCATCACTGTGCCGAGCCCTTGGGCGCCTCGTGCAACCAAGCTTTGAGCCACGGACATCACATATCCCACGGGGTAGTCGGAATGAGCATCGGCCCGCACAAGGATAGAGTGATGGGGATCGGCCGCATGCTCCACAACCCGGTTGATCGCCGCAGATTGGATGCGGTCGGGATTTTCGATCAGGTGAATATTGCGATGATGGGCCGCCATATCCTTTACGATCTCACGGGTTTTATCGGTGCTTCCTCCATCTGCCACGACCACCTTGAACGGAAGCGAGCCATCCCCGATCAAGGCCTTCAGCGTTGCGCCAATGTGCTTATCTTCATTGAGCGTCGGGATCGCTACCAAGACGGATCTTGGATCAACAGATGCGCGGTCTTCGAGCGTCAGTACTGGGTCAGAACTGTCCATCATCGCGCCTCCTGCATCACGCGATCGATCACGTCCGAGAGCTCATTGCGGGATTGGACAAACGCGTCCATTGGACGGTCGAGCAAAGCCTGCCCGCGCGCCATGATCTCTTTGCGTTCAAGCCGGTTGAGCAACTCTATCAAGAGGTCTGGATCGGCACGCTCAATCACCCAGCCGAGCTTGTCCTCAGCGACCCGGCGCCCGGTTTCTGTGGTGGCTAGAGCGATGTTGGGACATCCCGCCCAGCTCGCCTCATAAATTCGGTTGGGCAACAGCCAATCAGAGTTATTGCCGGTTTGCCAAAGGTCCTGTGACCAGACCAGATCAAGCCCGGCGTAAACATCAGCAAGACCGTCAGGATACGCATAAGGCCCGTGAAAGGTGATGTTGTCATGCTCGGCGATCGCAGCGTTAAAACCTGGCAGCGCGTGATCATGCACAACGCCGTGAATGTGCAGGTGGAGCCTCGGGCCCAACCTGACTGCCACGTCTTTGAGCAGGGCGAGGCTGGGTGCGCAACGGATTGTCCCCACCCAGCCCAGACGCAAGGGCGTGTCTGGGGCGGAGACCTCCCGCATCTTGGGACGTGGCGGCAGTGCAGCACCGGCGGCAAGTTTGTTCTCCCAAATCGCCCAGGCACCCCGATAGCCCTGTATCGGTTGAAAATAGTTGCGCACAAAGCCCTGGCTTGACACCACCAGCATCTGAACCCTGGCCAGGAGAAATCGCTCGGCCGCCCGCATGATCCGTGCTTTCGCACCGGAGCCGCAGAGCGCCCCGTTGATGTCGAGACACTCGTAGACCAGCGGCGCCTGCCTGGCCCCGGCCAGCGCACGCGCCGCCCAAGCGATGACCAGCATGTCAAGATTGCGCGCAATGATGACGTCTGCTTGACGCATTTGCTGCCGATGAAACATCATCTTCAAAACAGACGCAGCAACCACGCGGGCGCGTTTCAAAAGGTTTTCATTCTCGGTCGCGTAGAGATGTGTGTTGGGCCAGTCAGGCTCAAACCGCTGCTGCATATTGTTGCGGCGCATCGTGAAACTGTGCACCTTGTGACCCAGGCTGCGCAGCGCGCGGATGCGGCGGATCTGAGAGATTTCAGCCACGTCAAACCCAAAAACCTCGAGCCGAAGCGCATCTGCGATACCCATGTCCGGTGTCTCAGCCAACGCGATGCTGTTGACGTCATGCGCTTGGTCCATCCGGTGTCACCTTATCCCTTTCTTTGCGAGGGAATGGATCACGTCAGCCGTCATAATCCATGATCTCGTTTTGATTGAACAATCGGTACTTTCTGATGTTGGCGCGCGAGAACACGACGCCCATAATCCGGCTGGTCGGCAAAAGCCGGTTTTGGAAAACCCATTTCACATGACTGCGCTGCGTGACGCCCCACCGCACCGTGTAGATCAGCCGGTGACACAGCTTTGCCAGCAGCCTCGTGTCGGCGACCCCCTGCACTGGCGGAAGATCAAGCACGATGACGTCGAAATGGTCTCTCAGACGGGCCAAAAGCGCGTCTAAATGTGCATGGTCCTGCATCATCGTGACGGGTCGCTCGGTGTTCTTCGGATTGGCGATGACCGCCAGATTTGGAAACTCGGGAATTGGCTCAATGCGCGCCACGCTGTCCGGTTCCAGGTCGATAAGCTTCGACAAGTCGTTGCTCTCAGGCAGCAACGGATCAATCAGTCGTGACATCTGCCAATTCGCAACATCAAGATCAACGATCACAACCCGCTCATTCTGCTGCGCCAAGAAACTTGCAAAATTAAAGGCGACCGTCGTCTTACCCTCTCCCTGGGTTGTGGACGTGAAGCCGATGATGTTGCCTTTGGCAACGCTGGCGGATTTTTCCCGCTGCAGCTTGAGTTGCACATGCATGGCGCGCATGGTTTCTGCGCTCACCGATGACGGCTCGCGGATGGCAAATCCAAGCCGCTGACCTGCACGAGAGAGATTCTTGGATGTATGGCTGGCCACAGATCCAAACCTGAGGGTCCATGGGCGTATCAAACCATCAGCCTGGAACTCTGAGGCAAAGTTCGGCACCAGACCCAGATAGTTCAGTCCCAAGTCATGGCTGACATCATCTTGGGTGCGGAAGCTGCCATCGAACGCTTCTCGGACAATCACAACGCCCATCGCCAGCACCATCGCTCCGAAGACGGCCAGCACCACGATCTGGCGAGATTGCGGCGCGGATTTCTTATCTGGCGGGACGGCCCAAGCAATGACGCGCGCCGATGTCCCTTCAAATGTGAGCAGCTGGGAAGAGCTGTTAAATTCTTCGAGCAATTGCTCGTAAAGCTGGCGTTTGGCGTTGGCTTCACGCTCCAGATTGAGCAGCTCAACACTCCGTTGAATGTTGTCACTGTAATCGCCGCGCATGTCCTCAATCACTGTCTCGATGGCACTGAGCTGGCGCGCCAAGGCATCCCGGCGCGCGGCCAGCCGGTCGCGCACTTGCCGGTATTCATCCAAAATCAAAGAGCGTATCTGATCCTGCTGTTGCCGAAGCCCGACAACGACGGATGAGTCTTCTGACCAATTCAGCAAAAGCTCGGTCTCTTCGCGCAGCAACTCAGCAAAGCGCGTTTGGAATTCATTCAACGCGTTGGATCGCTCTTCTAGCGGCACTTGCACCGCCTCAATCTCGCCCTGTGCGATCTGTTCGGTGAGTTGCTGGACCTGCACATCGACGACCAGAACATCACCGCGCAGGCGGATCAGCTCCTCGACGGCAGCGTTGAGCGCCACCTCGCTTGGCAGCAATTTGTCGGGAAGCGCCACAAGCTCATGTTCGCTGCGAAACGTCGCCACGGCTGTTTCGGCGTCTCGCACGCTGATTTGCAGCGCCTCGATACGTTCCGACAACCAGTCGCGCATCCGCTCCACATCCTGGCGTTGCCGCTGTCCGGACGCACGCAGATATTCCTGCATCAGCGTGTTGACGGCTTCTGCGGAAAAGGCCAGATCGGGGGAGGTGTAGGTGATGTCGATAACATAGCTGTCACCCGCCCTTTCGGCCGACAGACCTTTCACAAAACGCCGGCGCTCTGCTTCGAGGCGTCTGACAACCTTGAGATCATCGGGCAAAGCCATGGCCTGCGACGTCGCCGCATCGATCCCAAACATGCGTTGTAGGCGTTGGCGCAATGAGGGCGCGGCACGCTCTCCACCGCCCTGTCCAAAACGATTGGCGACATCGAGCGCGAGCATGGTTTGCGATGTCACCTCGCGTGAGGTCAGAACACGCAACTCACTGTCGACCGTCAGTTCATCCAGCGACCCAATGGCCGATATGGACTGCGGACGATTATCGAGCGCCTCACCCTCTCTCGGGTCGATCAAGAGAGACCCGTTGGCGGTGTATTGCGCCTGCGCTGTCAGGACATAGTAAACAGAGCCAACGAGAGACAGCACAAAAAAGAGCGCGAACAGTCGCCGATTGCGCAACAGTTTGAGCCATGCCTCACGCAGGGTCTCTCCCATTTCAAGCGGCGGCAGAAAGGTGTCTCTGTCTGATGCTTCGGGCGTTACGAGGGAAAACCGAGGCGCGTTCATGCGTTGTTACCCTGGTTGCCGCCCGGGCGCCCTCAAGGGCGGTGAGGGCCGCGAAGACAAGGCGTCACGACAGATGGCAAGTATGCCAAGACTGCCGCGACGCCGTGTCGACACAGAGCTGAGAGGCTGTGCAGATTTACCAGTCGGATCCGCACCTTTTAAGAGAGCCGCGCCCACAGCTGCATCCGTGTTCACGTGAACAAGATTTAGATCGAGGTTTTGAGCGTCTAGCACGCGTCTCACCGGTCGACTGTTCAAATCTTGTTTTCCACGCAGACATTCGACAATGGCGCGCCACTGTCCTTGAAGTGTGGCCCCAAACCAAATGGAGTTTGGGGCAAGCCCTCTCATCGTCCACAGCATTATTTTCGCGCCATAGTTGTATTTATAGTTCGCGCCTTGCGCGGCTCACGGTAATTCAAACCCCTATGCCAAACCGCGAAACGAACTCGTCAAACTGGTGCATTGGATTTTCATTTGGGATCACAGAATGAGGTACCGGCAAAATCAGCGCCTCACGGGTGAACAAGATTTGGGTTGGCACAGTTTCTGAACATCTTTTGATCATGACATTCAGGAAATTAAAAATTTATTAATTCCAATTGTTAACGTGAGATTTATTGACCCAGTGGCCTGACATGCCGATGAATATGGACAAGGATGTCGACCATCTCACAGACTGTGACGAGGGAAGCAGCTCAGATAAGATTGCACTCGCAAAACTTGCGATTGGGCGTGATGAAGGATCGAAGGCCTGCCGTGATATCGGTCACGCCATTCTCGAAGATACAATTTCTTAGGTTGTATTATGACTTGCGGAGATGGGCGATGTCTTGGAATTACTCTTTCCCGCAAAGGTTGCTGGGCAGCAATTGATTTTCTGCGTATAAGTGTCTCTGTCGTTCATCTTGTATGGCACGACACCCGCACTGACGCGGTGCAAACGCGCCTTAGGCTTGGTTTACCCAAGGCGTGCCTGACCAAAAGGACCATGTGACGGAGGGACAGGCACATGCTGAAGTACTTAGGCCCGATCGCGCTTTTCGTTGCGATGGCTTTGCCCGCATTGGCAGAGCCCTACCGTTTGACCATCGGTGACCGCGTGACCGTGACGTCAGGATTTCTAGAGGTACCCAAGACCATTGGCGTCGATCTCGACGGGAACCTCAGACTGCCCGAGATCGGCAGCCTGTTCGCCGCGGGCAAAACCCTCGATCAATTGGAAGAAGACGTCGTTGATCAGATGAAGATGGGGGGCTTCAGTGGACCGTCTTCGGTCCTCGTAGAAATCGAGGCCTACGCGCCTGTGGTGGTGTCAGGTTTTGTTGAGCGCAGCGGAAAATTTGATTTCTTGCCCGGCATGGATGTGGGCGCCGCACTCGCTCTGGCCGGCGGTTTGGGTGCGGGCGACATATACGGGCCCAATGCCGATGTCCTGGCTGTAAACGCGCGGCGGCGCGCAGCGGCGGCGGCCGAGCAAATCGCTGCGGCAATCTCTGACTTAGCAAAGTATGAGGCCGCGCTGGCCGGGCCTCAGGTTGCGATTGCGCTGTCCGAGACGCTCCGCGCTGTCGTTCCGATTGAAGTGCGCACCACCATGGATGCCCGCATCAAGGCGGAACGCATACAGTTGGACCAGATCCGCGATACAACAAAACTGCTGGTTACGTCGTGGAACAGCGACATTGCTGATTTTCAGGATCAGACGGTCCTATTGGACGAGCGCATCGTCATTAAAAAAGAGATCATCGCGACCTTGTCAGCCGATTTGGCGGATCTCGAAACCCTCCGCACCCAAGGCCTGACCACGTCATCGCGATTTTCAAACCTGCAACAGCAGCTCTCCGATGACCGCGAAGAATTGCTCAACCTTGAGACAGCCAAGATTACGGCCCGGCGTCAGGCCACGCTTGCCGCTCGAAATCGCAACCAGTACTTGGCAGATCAGCGCAAGAACAACCTCACCGCGCTGGAAGCTGCGCGCGCGTCCCTGGCCTTGGGTCTGAGCGACCATCGCTTCGCCGTTGATGAACTGACTGTGCTGAAGGGCGGCTCGGCGACGCTGGAAGACGCGATCGCCTTGCTTGACGTTTCCCTGACAATTCGCGGCCCTCGCGCGGATCGGTTCAATGGAGACGTCGTGGATTTTGAAACAAAACTCCTGCCGGGAGACATCGTGGTTGTCGAAGTGAAAGACCCTGTCGTCAGTTCAAACTAAATCGCGCGCCGCCTCAAACAGCGCGAGATCGGGTGCGCATAGCGCCTCAATCTCAGAGCGGTGCGATGCCTCAAGAACCGGCTCATCCCCTTTGGCAGCATTGAGCCTTGCCAATCTCAGCTTGACCCCAAACATGTCGTGATAGGCGCGTATGAACGCGTCTGTCTGATCCAGAAATCCGATCAGCGCAAAATGCCCGAGCCGCGACTTCGCCAGCGCCAGAGCGTCGGGCACCTCGTCTTGCGGGATGTCATTGCGCCCGCAAAGATAGCGCAGATAGACTTGCGCGTGTTTTCTGGCGATCGGCGTCGAGAGATAGCTTCCAAGGTCTTGCGTCACCACGCCACTGCGCTGCGCCATTCGAAAATTTGAGATCATCCGCGCCACCGGGTCGCGCATGATCGTCACGTATTTGTAGCGGTTGCCAAAGTGGCTCCATGCCGTCTCTGACCACAGGACATGCCCATGGATCAGCATCGTGTCCCAGGCCATGTGCTGCAGCAAAAGCGCCTCGCGGGTGTCAAAGGTGAGATGGCCATTTTCCCCGTCTTCGTGGCATTTGAGAACGTCATCGGCGTCAAAATGCAACATGGCCGCAGCGCGGCGCGTGGCCAAAGCGTCAATCACGCCGATCCTGTGGTTCAAAGGAATCGTGGCATACATGGCCTCAGACAGAGACGTGCCGCCGCATTTGGGAAGGTGGAAGAAAAGACTGGGATGCTTTGGCCCGCGTCCAGGCAGGGAGCGGGCTATGCGTCCGCTGGCAATCGCCGCGCGCCGAGACATTCGTTCGCGAAACGGAGCTCTCCGCGCCATTACTTTGAGTCCTTATGCTGCAGGATCAGGACCATGGAATGCACCTTCCAACTTTCGCCTCTCCCACATCAGCGACAGGGCGGTCGTGTCCACGCCGGTGTGCCAGCGGCACATGGCAAAGAGCAACGTCTGATAGGATGCAACGGCCACAGCGGCGCCGATGATCACGCCGGCCGTCTCCGCCAGAGCCTCGCCGACGAAGACACCCAGCAGAATGGCCCCCGCCCCTGCCAGCGCGCACCAGAACAGCACCTGTTTATGACCCGTCACATTCAGCACCAGATTGGCCGGGCCAAAAACCGCCCTCGATGCCGGGATGAGCACGAGCACAAGAAACATCGTTTCGATCCCGGCATAGTCGGCACCCATCACATCCAGTGCCAACGGAATAAACACCCACGCCAGCGGGACGCCCAGCATGAGAACGCAGAGCTTGCCTACGCCGCAGAGTGTCAAAAGCCGCGCGCAGCCTTTGGAATTGCCCTGCACAATGGCGCGGGAAATCTTGGGGCTGAAGGCCATGTCAAACGCATTCAAAGCAAAGTTCAAAATGCCGATCATCGACAACGATATGCCAAGCTTGGCCACATCGCCGGGCAGTAGGACAAACCCCGCGGTCATGATGATCACATCACGCAGATATTCATGCATCACCAGCGTCGGGCTGAGCATCAGCCCAAATGGCACCCACGCCAGCGCCTGATCGAAACGCGCCGGAACAGCACGACGGAAGGCCAGCGCGTGCCGGATAAACGCCCATTGCAAACCGGTCTCAAGAGCCGCCGCGACGCACAACGCCGCCATGATGTGCGTGGCCGTCAGTGTCCAGCCCATCACCGTGGCGGTGCCCAAAAACGCCACCATGACCAGCGGACGCACCAGAATACGGGGCAATGACGCGCGCAGCACAAGGCCCAGCGCCACGCCCTGGCGGCTGTTGATCCTCGCATTGGCCATGATGGGCGCTGCGGCAAAGCTAAGCACGAAAGGCCCCATGGCATCGAGGCCATAGATCCAGATCATTATGGCCGAGACGGGCACCATAACAGTTGCGCAGATCACCAAAACTGTCCGCCGGCACCAAAAAACGAATCCCGCCGCGTCTTCCGGGCGATCCGTCTCCAGGTAAAGCGGCAGGAAGCGAATAGAGCCTGCCTCAACGTTGAGCGAGGCCACAACGGACAGCAAAAATCCCGTTGAAAGAGCGGCAAAGGCACGGCCCACCTCATCAGGAGGCGCGACCGCGACCATCAAGAGCGTGTATGTCAGTGTCAGCAATGTTCCTACGACACGCACGCTCAGCATGATCGAAGCCGTGCCGAACAGGCGGACATCTTCGGATTTCTGCACCAAGGAGATCATTGGCCGGTCGCGTCTTTCTCGGCCTGACGCCGCATGCGATACAGATCCTCTCCGGCACTGACCGCAAACGCCACGACCAGGATGATCATGATCTCATGGGCACGGTAAAGCGTGGTGCCCGTCAACGAAGACAAAACGCAACCCAAGATCAGGGTGATCGCACCCGCAACCGCGGGCGACTGCGTGGAGCGCAACAAAGCAAACAACCGTGCGACCGTGACCCACAGCAGCACGAGCATTGCCAGAAGCGCAGCCCACCCCGCAGACACAAGGATTTCAAGCGGGAAATTGTGAAAAGACCTGCTGGTCACAGCACCGGCATCCTGCGTCAAAAGCTGTTCGTTCAAAAACTGGGGGGATTGCCAAAAGGCCTGGTACCCAACGCCGAGGATTGGATGCTCGCGGTACACTTCGACGGCCACCTGCCATATGTACACGCGCCCCGTCAGCGAAGTGCTTTTGCCGATGGCGTCCAAAACAGCCTCGATCGGATTTATGCCCGCAATCACAAAAATCACCGGCCCGAGCGCTATCGCCGCGATCACGATCAACAACCCGGCGCTGAAGATGGTCGACGGAACGCGGTGCCAGCACAGGATCAAGAGCGCCATGACCAGCACCGGCGTCAGCAGCACCGACGTCATCGACAGCGACACTGCCAACGCGAAGATGTTTCCTAAAAGGGCGATCATGGCAAACGTCCTTAGGGTCGGCCAGACCTCATGGCGCTGCATCATCAGGAGTGCGACAATCGCTGTAACAGCGAAAAGCGCCCGTATCCCCAACATCCCTTTGGACGAAAACAGACCGGCAAGCCCGCCCGTTCTCGTATAGACCGGCCAGGGGAATATCCCGGTGGCCCAGTGCAGGATCGACAACCAAACGCCGATTGAAAAAACCACGATGAGCACCTTGATCAAGACGCTCAGCGTGTACCGCCAGCCCAGATACATGGCCATTATCATGGTCATGGTGAGCTGCAGGCCTGAGGTCAGTGTCGCGGCTTTGTTGACGGACCAGAGGATCGACGCCAGGCAAATCGCGGGAAAAAGAAGGACGAACCAGTTTCGCAAAAGCATCTGGAAAAACGCGGACCACACCGTGGCTATGCGCAAGATCATCGCCGCATAACACAAAAGCCACATGGGCGATTGCACAAATCGAAGCTGCACCAGCATGTCCGAGCTGAGCATGAAAATCAAAGTGAGGAGGGTTGCGTCAAAAATGGCCCAAAAGATCTCGTTTGGGTGCGATGAGCGCGATCCGTAGGTGCCTTGATCAACCGCAGAGATCATATCACGCCCTATTCGCCAACACGCGTCACATCGGGGGATGAAAGCCAACCTGCATCGGCCGCGCGCGCGCCGAACAGGGCCGCGCCCTCCAACGTCCAGTGAAGGTCATCATACATTGTCTTGAACCCATCATCGGTCACCAGCGTGCAGGTCGCATGATCCGGACAGACCAGTGCTCGACGGGACAGATAGGTCGCGCCCGCCATTTCTGCGATGTGCCTTATCTCGGCATTGTAGACCTGCGACCGGGCATCTTCGTACTTTGGCGCAAGGGCATTGAGGTCTTGCAGCAGCGCTGGATCACCCGACTTGATCAGATACCAATCAAAGAGCGGATGCGCCCCACCTGGGTTGAATTTCGCTGTGTTGCCGAGGACGATGATCTCTTTACCCTGGCCCCCAACGGCCTCCAGCATCTGATCAAGCGCATGGCGATATGCGCGATAGTGGTTGGGTGCGATCACAACCACGTCGGCTGCGGCAAAGTTGGGCGTCCCTCGCAACGTTTCAAGATCGTTTTCCAGGGATTTCAGGTTCACATTGAAGCGCGCAAATTCATGATCGAGAAAGCGGTCGGCGTTGAGCGTCAGCGCATTGTAGACATCCTTCGATAGGCTGTCTCCGATCAGCAGAACCTTGCGTGTGTCTGCGCCTTTGAACCAGAGCTTTGTGACCCCCGACACCGACGGGCGCAGCGCGTTCCAAGTGCCGATGTCTTCCTCCGGAAACCGCTCATTTAAGGGGTCCCATGTGGCGTCACGCAGCACAGAATTGTCAATTTCGTTCTCTCCATAGAGCACCGTCAGCGCCTGTGTCCGCGCGGATTGAGCGCCGCCCCCCGAAAGGGTCAAACTCATTACAAGACCGATCGGTGCGAGTGCCGCGACCGTCGCGATCGAAAAAGCTCGGGGTTTCAAGCGGAAGCGAAACGGCCTTTCAATGAGGGTGTATCCCAGTGCAGACAACGCGACCGTCAGCACCACCCATATCGCCATTTCAAATGGGCTCGGTGTGCCGACAGACAAGATCCTGCCAAACGCAAAGATCGGAAAATGCCAAAGGTAGAGAGAATACGAAACCTTGCCAATCCACACCATCGGGCCTGTCGACAAGACCCGCGTGACGGGCTCTCGCGGATCTGCGCACCAGATCAGGCCGCAGGTGGCCGCGATCACGGGCAGGGTCCCGACACCTGGATGCCGCATCTCCACCAGATCCTGTGTCACGAACGCCCATCCCAGTACGAGCAAAGACAGACCGGGCACATAGAAAAACCCGCGCCCATTCAGGCGCCCTGCCCCGTATCGCGATGCAACAGCCAGCAAAGCACCCGCCAGTAATTCCCATGCGCGGCTGGTCGGCGCGTAAAACGAAAACGCGGGATGCAGCGCGGTTGTCACCGTTGCCAGTAAAAACCCAAGCGCGGTCATTCCGGCGATGGCGGCCATCACGTGTCGCAAGGTCAGGTATCGCATCAAAACGATCATGAACGGCGGAAAGATCAGGTAGAACTGCTCTTCGATCGCCAGGCTCCATGTGTGCAAGAATGGCTGCAGCAGCCCCGATTGCGCACCATAGTCACTCAGTTCCAGAAACCAGAAGAAATTGCTGACAAAAGCAAGGGCTGCGGCAAGCGACAGGGTATAA
>CAKZYL010000282.1 GCA_937884705.1 uncultured Roseovarius sp.
TGGCTGGGGTGGTAGGATTCGAACCTACGATACACGGTACCAAAAACCGCTGCCTTACCACTTGGCTACACCCCAACAGTGCCGTGCCACATAGCTTGAGCCGTCGGTCACTGCAAGACCGGATTGCCGCTTTTTCTGCGTGACGCATACGCTGGCCTCGGACGTGCAGGGCACCAAGTGATCGGCGATCGAAACGGGCCAGCCGCAAATTGACCTTGAAATTTGAAACCCCATCTGGTTCGCTCTTGTCAAACAAAAAAACGAGGCAGGAATGGCGCAGGCATTGGATCAGCTTTTTGATATGGAACAGGCAAAGGTGGAGGCCTTTTTGGCATCGGACTTCGGCCAAAACCTCCCCGAAAAGCGGCAGGACACGCTGCGCAAGTCGACCAAGCACTGGTTTCGGCGTGCGCAGAAAGTGAATGCGCAGCTGGAGCGTCAAGGCGCCGAAATTCCGGGAGATTTGCTGCGCAGCTTCGATATCCCCTACAGTGAATTGCTGGATATTCAGGTCAAATACCGCACGCGCATGCTCAACATCATCAGAGAGTATGCGCGCATAAAGACGTTTATGCCCGAGTTGATGGAGCCCCCCGCAAGGCGCGTTGTGTCCTTGTCACCGGGCGGCTGTGGCTGCGCCGATGTGCTCACATTCTTCGGTCACAAGGTCACGCATTTTGACTATCTTGAGTATGACACCAATATCGGGATCAATCAGAAGCTCCACAAAGCCTTGAAGCTGCGGGTGACGCATTTTGACGGCAATGAACGGCCCTACAAGCTGCGGAAATCCTACTATGACTATCTGACCTGCTATCAGGCGGTAAACCTCTATGGCAGGCCGGAACAGTCCGGAGAGATCATTCGGGAATTGATGCTAATTCCCAAGATTGCAGGCTGTTTTGTCCTCAATCCAATTCAGAAGTATTCCGAGGAAGAAAACGCGGTCTATGAGCAAAAAACAATCGATGACGTGTCGCAGGATTATGATGTCACCGTAACCAAGTGTCCCGAAACGCAGATGACGGCGATGATCATGCGCAAGCCGTGAGCGTCAGCACCTTCGTTTTCAAGCCAAAGCTGTCAAGAGACGCCGCAGAACAAGGCCTCAGGCGTTGGCGTCAGTCCAGAGTTTCGCCGGCGCGCACGCCCCAAATGTAGGTTTTGGGCGCCCACCCCCGGTAGCCCGCCACAGAGAGGCGGCACCACTCGGTGTCGCACTCATCGACCCGCGCGATCACGCCCAGTTCGAGCTGAACCACAGCGCGCGCATTTTCACTGGGTTTGGACTTCAGCATCAGCATGTCTTGCTCAATCATCGCTGTGCGGGCGCCGGACAGGAGCGAATAGTGGATCCACCCCACCGCGCCATCGTGGTCCCGGACGCGGCGCCAATGGCCGTGTTCGGCGATGATCTCCAGCGGAACGTTCTGGTGTTTGAAAATCCAGTCGATGCGGTGCGTCAAGCTTGGTCCTCGACGCACGTTGGCCTCTGACGCTTTCATGGATACGAAACGCGGCAATGGCAGGTTGGTGACCGGCCCGCGATCCTGCGCGGTTGCCTCATGTGTGATGGCAACACTCAGTGCTACAGCGATCATGCACGCGAAAATACGTGAAAAATGCATCCTGCTCTCAATCCCAATGCTGAGGTTCTTGTGCCTCGGTCAATTACTCGTCACTCTGGCAGGCATAGTGCGCATTTCGCAAGGGCCAGGAGGAGAGCCATGCCAATTGAGCGGCTAAGTGTTGTTGTTACGCGACGCTTGCCTGAGCCGGTGGAAGCACGGCTGCAGGAGTTGTTTGATACAAAGCTGAGCCCGGATGACGCGCCGATGAGCCGTGAGGCCATTGTGGCGGCGATGAAAGAGGCAGATGTTGTGGTTCCGACGATCACGGATCGTATCGATGCGGGCATGTTGGGGCAGGCGGGCGACCGGTTGAAGCTGATCGCCAATTATGGCGCGGGCGTGGACCATATCGATGTGCACACCGCCCGGCAGCGCGGGATCTTGGTGTCGAACACGCCGGGCGTTTTGACCGATGACACAGCGGATATGACAATGGCGCTGATCCTTGCCATTTTGCGTCGCATCCCCGAGGGGCTTTCTGTGATGCAAGACGCGGTCTGGGAGGGCTGGGCTCCGACGGCGCATCTCGGTGGGCGCGTGGCGGGGCGTAGATTGGGCATCCTGGGTATGGGGCGGATCGGTCAGGCGGTGGCGCGGCGTGCGTCTGCCTTTGGCATGGATGTGCATTACCACAACCGTCACCGCTTGCGTCATGAGACAGAGGAAGAGCTGAACGCGAGATACTGGGAAAGTCTTGATCAGATGATTGCACGGATGAATGTGATATCGGTGAACTGCCCGCATACTCCATCGACCTTTCATTTGATGAATGCGCGTCGTCTGAAACTGATGAAGCCGGACGCGGTCTTGGTGAACACCTCTCGTGGGGAGGTTGTCGATACCAATGCGCTGACGCGAATGCTGCGGGCGGGTGAAATTGCCGGGGCCGGTTTGGATGTCTACGAACACGGCACTGACATAAATCCGCGTCTGCGCAGTCTGAAAAACGTTGTTTTGTTGCCTCACATGGGATCTGCCACGCAGGAAGGGCGGATCGAAATGGGGGAAAAGGTGCTGTTGAACATCAAGACCTTCGATGATGGCCACCGTCCGCCCGATCAGGTGGTGCCGTCCATGCTCTGACAGCGGGCCCCAGTTTTGGGTGTTGCTGTCTATTTTCGTTGACTTGGGCCTCGTCTTTGCCCTGGCGAGGGCGCATACAAAAGGAACCACGATCATGATCCGAACGCTGCTCTTTTTCTTACTTTTGCCTTGCGTCGCTTTGGCTCAGGAGGCAGCTGACGCTGTGGCCCCAGAGGCCGCCGGGGCTGGGCAAGTGTCTGCCTCTGACGCAGCGGCAGAGGCGCAGGCGCAAAAGGCTGCTGGAGCTCCGACGGAGGCCGAGAACTGGATGGTTGCGGCCGCGAACCCGCTGGCCGTTGATGCAGGCGCGCGTGTGCTGCGCGAGGGCGGAACGGCGGCTGACGCCATGGTGGCGGTGCAGGCCGTACTGGGCTTGGTTGAGCCGCAAAGCTCCGGTCTGGGCGGGGGTGCGTTCTTGGTTTGGTATGATGCACAAAGCGGCACAACCACCACCCTGGATGGTCGCGAAACAGCGCCACTTGCGGCCACGCCGCGGCTCTTTCAAACGGAAGACGGTGAACCCATGGGGTTTTTTGATGCGGTGATCGGTGGGCGATCCGTTGGCACTCCTGGCACGCCGATGTTGATGAAAGCGGCCCATGAAAAATGGGGCAGGTCGGAATGGGCCGGTCTTTTTGATGAGGCGATTGCACTGGCGGAAAGTGGGTTTGCCGTCAGCCCACGGATGGCGGGCGCGGTCCGCGCTGATGCCGAACGGCTGTCGACACATCCCACGACGCGGGCGTATTTCCTGCCGGAGGGTGAGCCTGTAGCAGAGGGGCATATCCTGAAAAACCCCGACTATGCAGCGAGCTTGCGCGCTTTGACCGAAGGCCCGGGGGCGTTCTACATTGGGGACATCGCGCGCGATATCGTGGCCGCGGTGCAGAGCGCTGACAACCCCGGTGTGCTGGGCCTCATTGATTTTGCGATCTACCGCGTGATTGAGCGCGAGGCTGTCTGTGCAGGCTATCGCGGACATGAGATCTGTGGCATGGGCCCGCCGTCTTCAGGGGCGTTGACCGTCGGGCAGATCCTGGGGCTTCTTGATGGCTATGATCTGGCCGCCCTTGGCCCTGACAGCCCGGAGGCCTGGCGGCTCATTGGCGATGCCAGCCGCTTGGCCTTTGCCGATCGTGGGCGCTACATGGCGGACAGCGACTATGTGCCCGTGCCGGTCAAAGGCCTCGTGGATCCGGCCTATCTCTCAGATCGCGCCAAGCTGTTGGATCGCGACACCGCCTTGCCCGAGGTCGCGCCGGGTAAGCCTGAATTTGATCACGCGCTCAACTGGGCCGATGATGCGTCGCTGGAGTTTCCCTCGACCTCGCATATCTCGATTGTGGACCAATACGGCAACGCGCTCTCCATGACGACGACGATCGAAAATGGTTTTGGGTCTCGCGTGATGGTGCGTGGGTTTCTGCTCAACAATGAACTGACGGATTTTTCGTTCCGAACCCATATGGATGGCGTGCCCATTGCCAATCGATTAGAGCCGGGCAAGCGGCCCCGATCGTCCATGGCACCAACCATCGTCCTCAAAGACGGCGCACCTGTTCTGGTTGTCGGATCGCCTGGCGGCAGCCGGATTATCGGCTATGTCGCCAAGACCATCATCGCCCATCTTGATTGGGGCATGAACGTGCAGGAGGCGATTGACCTGCCGCATCTGGTGAACCGGTTTGGCACCTATGACGTCGAAGGTGGGCGGACACCGGCAAGCCTGATGACAGCGCTTACCGAGCAGGGGTTTGAGGTCAATCCGCGCGATCTCAATTCTGGCCTGCACGCGATATCTCTCGGAAACGCTTTGCTGGGCGGCGCTGACAACCGACGTGAAGGTGTTGCGATAGGCGAGTGAGCCCACCCAACCGTCGGACAATGGCCGCGTAAAAATCTAAATGTCGTCAGATTTTAACAGTATCGCGAGATAGGTATTTCGCGAGGACGTGTCTCATGGCCCTTCCAAACCCCTTCGCTATTGGGTTTGCGCTGGTTGCAGCGTCCATCGTCGTGGGTGTCGACTTTGCCACGCAGGCGCAACGACAAGATGTTGCCATTCAGGCGTTCACGAAAGACGCGTATCTGGGAACTCTCGAACGACGTGTGCAGGGCACCGTAGATTGGGTGGAAAAAAAGCAGGTCCAAAGCGTGTCGGCACGCGATCATTTGCCGGAAGCTCCCGAAGGTTGGACGCGTGAGGCCTGGGATGTGGAAAGCATTAATCTCGATGACCTAACGCGGGGCATGCACATGCTTGAAAAGTCCCGCGCCAAGAAAGAACACATTGCTGCGCGCCTGGTTGCGGATGATCAGGTTTGGCAGTACCGGCATGGCAATGAAATCGTGCGCATCTTCGTGCGTTTTGACCGTGAAAAATATGTGCCCAAAGTGCCGATCTCGGGGTGGCTCACGGAACGCTTCGCACCTTTGAAAAAACCAAAATATCTCCCATACGCTGTTGTTCAGGGTGTTCCATTTCTGAAGATCGAAAGCGGGCGGGGCGCGGATGTGGGGCAGCCGCTGATGCTTGAGGCTGTCCTGGGCGACAACGTGACGCTTGCTGTGGCCGGTCAAGCCACACGCGTGACGGTTCTAGAACTCATCGAGCAGATTAATTTTGATGCGCTCAATGCCATGCTGGATCATTCGTTGCGCCCCGTCGGTAGCGGCGCACCGGAACTGACTGAGGTGAAGGCGATGACGCTTGCCAGGCTGCATGCCCGGGCGCGCAACGCTGGAATTGAGCTGTCTCTTGCCGAAATGAACGCAACGCTGATCAGTAAGGTTGAAGACTGGGATGCGTTCCTGGCCGAGAGGGGACTTGCTGATGGGGGATCAAATCGCAATGTCGCGGCAGGTGTCGTCAATGCTGTGTCGCAGAACATCGATAACGTGACCGAAAGCAATGCCCGCCCAAGCGGGAAACAGGGCGTAAGCCGCTTGCAACTGTCTGGCGGACGAACCTGCATAGGCCAGACATCTCGTTTGTGTCACTAAATCTCTTTGATTAGGCCCTAGCGCGCCAGTTCGCTCTCAAACGTCGGCCTGTTTTCTAGCCAACGTCGGTTTTGCGCGCTCTTGCGTCGGCTGGACCCTGCGCGCCTCATGTAGCGTGATAAAACTCCTTCCAAACGGGATTTCAAGGAGTCGTGGGCGTGAAAACTCAAGTCAAAGCTCTGGTTGTGGGCGGCGGTGCCGTCGGGACGTCTATCGCATATCATCTGGCGCGCGCCGGTTGGGATGATGTCATGCTCATTGAACGCGATGAGCTGACCTCGGGCTCGACCTGGCATGCTGCCGGCTTGCTGCCCTATTTCAACATGTCCTACGCGACAACGCATATCCACGACTATTCCATCAAGTTCTACAAGACATTGGAGGAAGAGACCGGGCTCAACGCGGGCTTTTACGTGGTGGGCAACCTGCGCATGGCACAGACCCAGGAGCGTATGGATGAGTATATGCTCTATGCCTCCACCGCCGAGACCTGCGGCGTGCCCTTTGAGTGGCTCAGCCCGTCTGACATCAAAGACCGCTATCCGTTGGTGCGGACCGAGGATCTTGTCGGCGCGATTTACCACCCCACGGATGGCTACATTAACCCCGCCGACGTCACCATGGCGATGGCCAAGGGCGCCCGTCAGCGCGGCGTGACGATTGAGCGGAAATGGCAGGCCGACGGGTTTGAGTGGACGGGCGATCATTGGGACGTCACGCTGACCAAGATGGTCGAGAAGGGCGGAAACCTTGTTGCGTCCGATGAACAGATCGTGGTGTCTGCTGAGCATGTGGTAACGGCAAGCGGCAATCACGCGCAGCGCACAGCACGGATGCTGGGCATCAAGATGCCTGCGATCCCGGTGGAGCATCAATTCATCGTCACGGAGCCGGATCCCACTTTGGTGGATTGGCGCAAGAACAACCCCGAACACCCGGTCCTGCGCGATGCCGATGCCAAGTGGTATGTCCGCGAAGAGCGCGGCGGCTGGATCCTCGGGCCGTACGAATGGAACGCGCCCGCGCGGTTTGAATACTCTGTGCCAGACACGTTCCGCGCGGATCTCTTCCCGCTCGATCTGGAGCGGATCGAGGAAGAATACATGTCGATGATCCACCGCATTCCGTCCTCGGAAACGGTGGGTTTGAAGGACGACTATAATGGCCCGATTTGCTACACGCCCGATGGCAACCCGCTCGTGGGTCCGGCGCCGGGGCTTCGGAACATGTGGGTCGCGGAAGGCTTCTCCTTCGGCATCACAGCGGCGGGTGGCACAGGTTACTATCTCGCGCAGATGATGGTCGAAGGGGAGGCCGAGATTGACATGGCGAGCCTCGATCCCAAGCGGTATTCGCAGAACTGGATGACCACGGAATACGCCGCGCGCAAGAACGAGGAATGCTATTCCCACGTCTATATCCTGCACCATCCGGATGAAGAGCGTGAAGC
>CAKZYL010000283.1 GCA_937884705.1 uncultured Roseovarius sp.
TGCAGGGGGTGAAGACAGAATTCATCTCGCCCAAGCGCGTGAAAGAGATCGTGCCAATCATCAATATCGACGGGCCGCGCTATCCGGTGCTGGGCGGTCTTTGGCAGGCCCGCGGCGGCACAGCACGGCACGATGCCGTGGCCTGGGGTTTTGCCCGCGCGTGTTCAGACATGGGTATGGACGTGATCCAGAAATGCGAAGTGACCAGCATCAAGACCGAAGGCGGCAAAGTCACTGGCGTGTCCACGACCAAGGGCGATATTGAGACCAGCAAGCTCGGTATCGTCGTGGCAGGCCATTCAGGGCACGTGGCCAACATGGCAGGCTTCCGTCTGCCCATCGAATCCGTGGCGCTTCAAGCGCTGGTCTCCGAGCCGATCAAACCCTGCATGGATTGCGTCGTCATGGCCAACACCGTGCACGGCTATATGAGCCAGTCCGACAAAGGTGAGATGGTCATCGGTGGCGGTGCGGATGGCTACAATAACTATACGCAACGCGGATCTTTCCATCACATTGAGGAAACCGTGCGCGCGCTTTGCGAGACCTTCCCGATGGTCACACGCCTCAAGATGCTGCGCCAATGGGGTGGGATCGTCGACATGACCGGGGATCGCTCGCCCATCCTGTCCAAAACACCCGTTGAGAACGTGTTCATCAATTGCGGTTGGGGCACCGGCGGGTTTAAGGCCACGCCAGGGTCTGGTTGGGGCTTTGCCGAACTGATGGCCACGGGCTATTCACCCCTTTGCGACGAGTTTTCCCTGGACCGTTTCAAAGAAGGCCGCTTTATCGATGAGAGCGTGGCCGCCGGAGTGGCCCACTGATGTTGCTTCCAAACATGTTCGATTCTCAAAGTATCAGGAGCGGTTCAATTGCTGTGGGTCAGAGCTCAAGGAGACTTTTGCGCTCAAAACCGCTTACAGCTACAATTGGCCGACCCGGCTCCGCCGAAGTCGCGGGCTTTGGCTCAAAACACCCGGGGAAATCCGCTCGGCCTTCTCAGAGGCACCGTAAGCACCCATCCTCTGATGCACATGCAACGGAGGAACATCCATGTCTGATTATGAACACTCCCGCTATGCTCGCGCCACCGATCCTGTCGACACAGGCGGAGCCGGCGCGTTCTGGGGCCTTGTCGTTGTTGTCGCTCTTGGGGCGCTCGTACTCATTATGGCCATTGGCGGGGCAGCTACAGGCCCTATCGAAGGGACAAGCGGGACGCAAGCACAGGAAACTGCGCCGGCGATCACGCCTGCCGATCCTGAGACGTCTGGCGCAGCCGGGACAACAATCGAATAACCTGACAATCACAAAACGTCTTTCGGGCGGGTGCCGTGCGGTGCCTGCCCGTTTTGCGTGCGCCTCCAACCTTCGGAGCCTGCCATGCTGAAGCTGACATGCCCCTATAGCGGGATCACCGCAGAAGAGACCGAATTCACCCCCGGAGGCGAGGCGCATTTGAAGCGTTTTGGCCCCGGATCGAGTGATGACGATTTCAGCACTTACCTCTTTGCCAAGGTGAACCCGAAAGGTGTGCACTTTGAACGCTGGCGGCACACTTATGGCAGCGGCAAGTGGTTCATTGTGGCCCGCGACACCGTCACACTCGAAGTCTACGGCAGCTATCCTGCCCAGACGACAGAGCCGCCCCAATGGATCAAAGACAAGATCGCCGCGAAGCATCCCGGCTGGACATGGAGAGAGTTCTCGTGAGCACGCGTCTGGCGCAGGGCGGGCGGTTGATTGACCGCACCAAGACCCTCAAGTTCCGTTTCAACGATAAGTACTATTCGGGCGTCGAAGGCGACACGTTGGCCTCAGCGCTTTTGGCCAATGATCAAATGCTGATCGGGCGGTCCTTCAAGTATCACCGGCCACGTGGATTTGTTGCCAGCGGTGCTGAAGAGCCAAATGGCATCTTCAACATGGCGGAAGGCGCAGAATTTGAGCCCAACCAGCGCGGCACAACCACCGAGCTTTACGAAGGCCTTCGCCTGGATAGCCAAAACCACTGGCCGAGCCTCGATTTTGACATCGGTGCGGTGAACAACAAACTCGCGCGGTTCCTGCCTGCGGGCTTTTACTACAAGATGTTCATCCACCCGCGATCGTTTTGGAAACATATCTACGAGCCGTTCATTCGACAGTCCGCTGGCCTCGGGAAGGCGCCCAAACGCGGGGACGAAGACAAATACGAACACTTCTATGCCTATGTTGACGTCCTGGTCATCGGGGGCGGGGTGGCAGGTCTTCAGGCTGCCTTGGCTGCGGGCCAGTCTGGCGCGAAGGTTATGCTTATCGAACAAACCGCCCATTGGGGTGGCCGCGCCGTGGTGGACGGTGCCATTGACACCACAACTGTCAACGACATGCCTGTGGATAAGTTCGTGGACGAAACGCTCGCCACGCTTGAAGCGATGGAGAATGTTACCCTCAGAGCGCGTATGATGGGCGCAGGCGTGTATGACCATGGCTATGTGATTGGATATGAGCGTGTAAACGATCATCAGCCGGGCGCACCAGGGCCGCGTCATCGTCTGTGGCGCATCCGCGCTGGTCACGTCGTCACGGCCACTGGTGCGATTGAGCGCCCTCTCAGTTTTGCGGGCAATGACATTCCGGGCGTGATGCTGGCCTCTGCCATTCGCGACTATGCGGTCAACTATGGCGTGTCCATCGGTGACCGTACGGTTGTTGTCACAAATAATGACGATGCGTACCTGACGGCAATCTGCCTCAAAAACATGGGCTTAGATGTGCCCGCGATCCTGGACGCGCGGAATTCCGGTGGTGGTGAGTTGGCAGAAGCGGCCAAAGCACTAGGTATAAGGGTGGAGACGGGAAAGGCCATAGCCAAAGTCAAAGGCGGGAAGCGCGTGACCGGCGTGGGCGTTTGCGCCCAGGCCGGTCAAGGCGCAGTGTTAGAAGAGATTGACTGTGACGCTGTGGCCATGTCTGGAGGGTGGTCCCCTGTAGTGCACCTTTGGTCGCACTGCGGGGGCAAACTCGTTTGGGACGACGTTTACAGTCACTTTAAACCCGATGTGCATAATCCTCCGAAGGGTGACCATGGGGAAGCCTTCGTCTCTGCTGCAGGTTGCGCCGCCGGGTCGCAAACTGAGACGGATTTCGAAGGCCTAAGTCTGCACGAAACCTTCCGAACGGCCACAGAATCGGCGCACGCCGCTGTCAAAGCGTTGGGCAGGAAACCTATCGACGTCTCGGTTCCCACCGTTCAAGAGCATGATCACAAACCCATGGAAGCCGTTTGGATGATGCCGCAAGGTGCTGGCATTGAACTGCGGATGAAATCTTGGCTCGATTTTCAGAACGATGTGAAAGTGTCCGACGTTCAGCTGGCCGCTCGCGAAGGTTTTGAAAGTGTGGAGCACGCCAAGCGTTACACCACGCTCGGCATGGCAACGGATCAAGGCAAGCTTTCTAACATCAATGGCTTGGCCATCCTTTCTGATGCGCTTGGTCAGCCGATCCCTCAGACCGGTACCACCACATTCCGCCCGCCTTACACACCGATTTCGTTGGCCGCGATTGCGGGCGAGGCGCGCAATGAGCTGTTTCAGCCAATCCGCAAAACGCCGATCCATGCCTGGAACGAAGAAAACGGCGCCCATTGGGAACCGGTCGGTGCCTGGCGGCGGCCGTACACTTACCAAAAGAGCGGAGAGAGCGTCGAAAAGGCTGTCATCCGTGAGATCAAGCAGACACGCACTTCATTGGGCCTTTTGGATGCATCCACCTTGGGCAAGCTGATCGTGAAGGGCCCTGATGCGGGCAAGTTCCTCGACATGCTTTACACCAATATGATGAGCACCTTGAAACCCGGGCGCTGCCGCTATGGCCTCATGTGCAATGAAAACGGCTTTTTGATGGATGACGGCGTGGTCGCGCGGCTCGATGACGACACGTTCCTGTGTCATACGACGACCGGCGGAGCCGACAGCATTCACGCCCATATGGAAGACTGGCTGCAGTGTGAATGGTGGGACTGGAAAGTTTACGTCGTGAACGCCACTGAACAGTTCGCGCAGATTGCCGTGGTCGGCCCCAATGCGCGCAAGACGCTTGAAAAGCTGACCGAGGAGGATGTGAGTGCGGATGCGCTGCCGTTCATGGCGTTCAAGGACATCACTCTGGCGGGTATCAGCGCGCGGGCCTACCGCATCTCGTTTTCGGGTGAACTGAGCTATGAGATCGCCGTTCCTGCAGGGCAGGGCCGCGCGCTTTGGGATGCGCTGCTGGAGGCCGGTTCCGAGTACGGTGTAAGCCCGTACGGCACCGAAGGGCTGCACGTGATGCGCGCCGAAAAGGGCTTCATCATGATAGGTGACGAAACCGACGGCACCGTCATTCCGCAAGATCTGGAAATGGGATGGGCCATATCCAAGAAAAAAGACGACTATCTTGGCAAGCGCGCGCAGGCCCGTCAGCACATGGTCGATCCTGACCGCTGGAGGCTGGTGGGTCTTGAGACGGAAGATGGCTCGGTCCTGCCCGATGGGGCCTATGCGACGGCAGAGGGTACAAATGCAAATGGTCAGCGAAGAGTGCAGGGGCGGGTGACCTCGACCTATTACTCGCCCACCTTGGACAAGGGCATTGCCATGGGTCTCGTGAAGCACGGGCCAGAGCGCATGGGCGAGGTTCTGGAATTTCCAAAGGTGGACGGCACTGTGGTCAAGGCCAAGATCGTAGGCCCGATCTTCTATGATCCGGACGGGGAGAAGCAGAATGTCTGAGGCGGTGAGCGCACTTCCCGGTGCAAGCTATGACGGCTATGTGTCCGTCCGCGAAGTTGGTTTGCAGGGCATGGTGACTTTACGGGGCGACCACGCGACCGCCCCGATTACGTCTGCAGTGAAAAAGGTTGCGGGCGTAGAGGTGCCTGAAGCGTGGCGCATGTCGGCAAAAGGTCACATTGGCGTGGCGTGGATGTCACCCGATGAGTTGATGGTCATGGGGCCTTACGCAGATGCGCCCGCCACGGTTGCGGCGTTTGAAAAAGCGCTCAAGGGCAATCATTTCCTTGCGGTCAACGTCTCTGATGCACGCGCGGTCTTTGAGATCTCCGGTGCGGCTGTGCGTGAAGTGATGGCCAAGCTTGTTCCTGTGGATATGTCTACTCAGGCTTTTGTTCCGGGGCAGTTTCGTCGCACGCGCATGGCGCAGGTGGCCGCCGCGTTTTGGATGTTGGACGAAGAGACCATCCGCATCGTCTGCTTTCGCTCTGTTGCAGAGTATGTCTTTGGCCTCTTGAAGGATGCCGCGGAACCCGGCAGCGAGGTCGGGTTTTTCGGCTAAGATCTGGTACTAAGGCACCTGTCCGAAAGTTGCGGCTTGCCAAAGACGCACGGCCTCATTGGTTTCTTTCACGTCGTGGACGCGCAAGATCTGGGCGCCCTGCGCGAGGCCTGCCAGGGCAACAGCGATGGATCCTGGCGCGCGGTGGCGTGCCTCTTCAGAGCCACCGATTGTGCCGATGAAACGCTTTCTCGACGCGCCGAGCAGAATAGGGCAGCCGAGCGCGTGAAACAGCGACAGGTGTTGCAGGAGCACGAGGTTGTGCTCAAGGGTTTTGCCAAAGCCAATGCCGGGATCGACGATGATTTGGTCGCGTGCAATGCCCGCAGACACCAGAGCTTCCACGCGGGCATCTAGAAAGTCAAAGACGTCGAGCGCGACATTGTCGTATCGTGGATCCTTCTGCATCACGTCTGGGGTGCCCTGTGCATGCATGACGCAAACCGGCAGCCCTGCCTCTGCGCAAAAGGGCGCCAGGTTTGCATCAAAGGTGAAGCCCGCGACATCGTTGACGAGGTTTGCGCCCGCGTCACGGGCGGCGCGAGCCACGGGCGCTTTTCGTGTGTCGATTGAGATCGGCGTCGACGTCTCGTTTCGGATAGCCTCGATCACAGGCGCTGTGCGGCGTATCTCTTCTTCTATGGGCACTTCGGTGGCGCCTGGCCGCGTCGACTCGCCGCCGATGTCGATGAGGGCTGCACCATCGAGCACCATGGCATGGGCGTGAGATACGGCATCGGACAAGTCAAAATGGTCGCCACCGTCGGAGAAGCTGTCGGGTGTGACATTTAGAATGCCCATCAGTGACGGAGCACTTAGAGTTAACCCAGCGATGGACCTGCGCGGTCTGGTGAGGCGATCAAGCGATTTTTCCGGCAGGCTGTCTGCAGAAACCAGTTTTGGAGCCTGATCCCGGTGAAGCAGTTCGACAGTGTCAAACCAACACCAGCCGCCAGCCAGAGTGACGGCGTGTGGCGTGCGTGCGTGATCTGTGCGTGGAATGGGACGGTAGTAGGTCATTGTCATTTGAGAGGCTGCTCGCCCCTCCCTTCGGTCGGGTCTCGCAGCTGTCAGAGCCCTGCGACTTCGATATCCTGGATCAAGACCGGAACCTGCGCCTCACCTGACGGTGCGACGCCGATGAGTGTCAGATCCGAGGCCTCTATGTAGTCGGCAAACCACGTGGTCAGGGCGACAGGATCATCCGGCCCTGTTGACGGTCCATCCACTGCGTCGAGCACGATCTTAGAGGGAGCCCACACGCTGATCTGCTCGTTTTTCATCGCCCAATCGAGCTCTGTTCTCGTATTCACGACCACGCAGCGATCATCCCGTCCGGCGAGGACCCAGGCGTTTTGTTCCAAAGCCAGAAGGTCCACCCGGCGCTGTGTCATCTTATGGCCTGTCTGTGGTGCCGGTGCCTCAGCGTGGCCCACACACAGGATCACGGGCTCAGCGCGCGCCTCCAGCTGATCGAGCCAGCCTTTGAGATTGGGAGAGGTCACGGCGCGATTGGTCAAATAGACCACATGCGGATGCGGCACAGCATCGGGTTCGTGGGTTTTGCCGGCCACGTCATCTACGGAACGGACGATCTCGACGCCCAAAGCGCCCGGACCGCGATCCAGTTTTTCAATTCGGACAAAGGTGCGGATCGCTTGCGGCTCCCACAAAATGCGCTCCGCCACGCGTTCCGCCAGGGTTTCCAAAAGGTTCAGGCGTTCCTCAGACAGGGCGGCCGCGATCGCCTCAGTCACTTTATCGTAGCTCAGGATCCGGTCGACATCGTCATCAATGACATCTGTCAGAGGCCTGACCTCAACGACCACATTGAAGCAGATCCGCTGTGTTGTGCCGCGCTCTGCCTGGAACGCACCGATCTCCACCTCGACGGTGTGGTCGCGGACCGAAATACGATCTAGGGGCCCTTCCTGGGCCGTTGCATGGGATCGTCCTGCAGGGTGTTCAAAAGCCAGGCGAATTTCATTGGTCATGGTGTAGAGGCCTCGAGGCAGGTTACGCAGAAGTATCACGGGCAATTGAGATCATGAAGGCCAGAATGCGACGCGCAAGGATGTGAAACCGCAGGGCGCGACAAACAAAGAAGACCCCGGATTTCGCCGGAGCCTTCTAATCCGAATTAACGTTTGGTCAGCTTTTCTGCTTCAGTTCGTCTTGCCACTCGTCGACTGTTGGGTAGTGACCATGCGGGCGGTCCCAGTCTTCCTGCTTTGGCAGGATTTCGAACGTGTGCTCCGGAGGCGGAGATGGCAGTGTCCACTCAAGCGTATCAGCATATTCGTTCCAGGGGTTGTTCTGCGTCACTCTGGCGCCACGCAGGAGCGAGTATGCGATGATGCCGAAGAAGAAGAGGAACGATGCAAACGAGATGAACGCGCCAACGGACGACCACCAGTTCCAGAGCGCGAACGCTTCGGGGTAATCGATGTAGCGGCGTGGCATACCCTGACGGCCAAGGAAGTGCTGTGGGAAGAAGGTCAGGTTGGCACCGATGAACATCGCCCAGAAATGCAGCTTACCTGCCCATTCAGGATACATGCGACCGGTCATCTTCGGGAAGTAGAAGTACACCCCTGCGAAGATCGCGAAGACGGCTCCAAGGCTCATCACGTAATGGAAGTGCGCCACCACGTAGTAGGTGTCATGGTAGGCACGGTCGATGCCCGCCTGTGACAGAACAACCCCTGTGACCCCACCTACCGTGAAGAGGAAGAGGAAGCCGAATGCCCAGAGCATCGGTGTCTTGAATTCGATCGAGCCACCCCACATCGTTGCGATCCAGCTGAAGACTTTCACGCCTGTGGGCACCGCGATCACCATGGTGGCCAGCATGAAATAACTTTGCTGTGTGAGCGACATACCGACCGTATACATGTGGTGCGCCCACACCACGAAGCCCAGAGCACCGATCGCAATGATTGCCCAGACCATCGGCAGGTAGCCGAAGACTGGTTTGCGAGAGAAGGTTGCGATCACGTGGCTGATGATGCCAAATCCCGGCAGGATAATGATGTAAACCTCTGGGTGTCCGAAGAACCACAGGATGTGCTGATAAAGGATCGGGTCACCGCCGCCTGACGGATCAAAGAACGTGGTGCCGAAATTGCGGTCTGTCAGCAGCATTGTGATGGCGCCAGCAAGCACAGGCAGAGCCAGCAGGATCAGCCATGCTGTGACGAAAATCGACCATGAAAACAGTGGCACCTTGAAGAGGGTCATGCCGGGTGCGCGCATGTTCAAGAAGGTCGGAATCATGTTGATCGCGCCCAGGATAGAAGACGCGCCCGAGACGTGCACCGCGAAGATCGCAAGATCCATCGACATCCCGGCCTCGGTCGTTGAGAGCGGCGGGTAGAGCACCCAGCCCACGCCGGATCCAAGCTGGCCATTGCCGCCCGGAGACAGCAGCGATGCCACACCCAACGACGTGCCCGTCACGTAAAGCCAAAAACTGAGGTTGTTCATCCGCGGAAACGCCATGTCAGGCGCGCCGATCTGAAGCGGCATGAAGTAGTTTCCAAACCCTCCAAAGAGCGCTGGAATCACCACAAAAAACATCATCAAGACGCCGTGATAGGTGATCATGACGTTCCACAGATGGCCGTTTGGTGTGCAGGTCGCATCAGAAGCGATGAACCGCGCCCCTTCGAGACACATATATTGAACGCCTGGCTGCATGAGCTCCAAGCGCATGTAAACAGTGAACAATACCGCGATGAGGCCCACCAGAGCCGACACGATCAAGTAAAGGATCCCAATATCTTTGTGGTTGGTTGACATGAACCAGCGGGTGAAAAATCCGCGGGTGTCTTCGTGTCCGTGGCCGTGTACGGCTGCGTCTGCCATTGGCTGTCTCCCGTTTGGGCTATTTGGCGCGGGCCGAGCGTGAATGCTTGGTTGAAGGCAGTTTAGAAGTCATGCACATTTGGGGCAATGCGAGACTGGCGAATTCGGGCTCCTTATTGTCGCACCCCAATTGCCCGATAAAAAGCGACCGCGTGCCTTGATCTGCCAGATTTAGCTTTCAAGAGGGTCGTCTACTCCCCTGAAAATGAGAGGAAAAGTCTTTTTCAATGCCGTGTCGACATCGCCCATTTCCACCGGCAGACCGAGGTCGATCAAAGAGGTGACACCATGTTCCGCGATACCGCAGGGAACTATGCCTGAAAAGTGCTCTAACTCGGGCTCCACATTGATGGAAAGCCCGTGAAAACTCACCCATTTGCGCATCTTTATGCCAATCGCTGCTATTTTGTCTTCAGCCATGTCACCCGTTACCGAGCGCGGCTTGTCATCACGGCGGACCCAAATGCCCACGCGTCCGTCGCGGGTCTCACCCACGACGTTGAATTGATCAAGGGCCGCAATCAGCCACGCTTCCAAGTCGTGGACAAACTTGCGTACGTCACGCCCGCGTTGACCAACATTGAGCATGACGTAGACCACCCGTTGTCCCGGCCCATGATACGTGTACTGTCCGCCTCGCCGTGTTGAAAAAACCGGAAACCTGTCTGGATGCAGAAGGTCAGCAGGGTTTGCCGCGCTGCCAGCCGTGTAGAGCGGCGGATGCTCTACCAGCCAGATTGCCTCCTCTGCCTCACCGCGAGCGATAGCATCGGCCCGCGCCTCCATCTCCTGGCAGGCAAAGTCATAAGGTGTCAGACCCGGTGATGTAATCCAGCTAACCATTGTTGACGAGTAAACGCTAATCCAGTGTTGATTCGCTTATCTTGCCAAACAACCCGGCAAACGCTTGCTTGGAAAGAAAAAATGATAACGCTTTTCGCTTGCCCCAATAGCACGCCCCCGTGTTAGATTATTGGTAGCATCATCGAGTGCTCTTCACGTGGAGGATTAGGAAAAATGCCTTTGAAGAAGCTAACGGCAGTCGTTTTGGCTGCATCAGTCGCGGCCATTCCGGTCGAGACTGCAAAAGCGGATGAATTTGTTGGTGGCCTTGTTGGCGGTTTGATTGGTGGCGCTGTTGGTGCCGGAATTGTGACCCATAACAACCAGAAACGGACCCGCACGAGGACTGTGTATGTAAATCCACAGTCGTCGGTGTACCGTGCCGACAATCGTCAGGTTCAGACATCTCTCAACTATTTCGGCTTCCCTGCAGGTGTGGCCGACGGTGTGTTGGGATCGCGTTCACGAGCGGCGATCTCGAGCTACCAAGTCTACATGGGCTTCCCCGCGACGGGGCGCCTGAATGAGTACGAGAAGAACCTCTTGCTGGGCGCCTATGGCCGTGCCGTGGCCGGCGGGCAAGATGTGGCATCGATTATTGCGAAGTCTCCGGATGGTGTGCGCGGCGTGCTAAAAGCGCAGCGCGATGGCACGGTGTCCGCGACGCGGGCCACGGCCTATGCCGGTCTACCCTTGGAAGTGTCGCAGGCTGTGGATGAAGTGGCCAACAGTTCTGACCCATCTGCCGAACAACTTTTGCAGCGCTCTGGTTTCATCCAGCTCGCTGAGCTTAATGGTGACGGCAGCACGGATTACATTATCGATACCGGTCTGGCCGGATCCAGCTTTTGGTGCAATGCGGACGCCTGTAAAACCATGGTGTTTGCATCCACGCCCAATGGTTATCGCCGCAACGATCTTCTTGTGCACTCCCCAACAGCGGCCAGTTTTGTGTGCACTGGCGGCACTTGTCAGGTGAGCTCGCAACCTCAGACACAGCTGGCCTCCACGCAGCCTGTGCAGAACACGCAGCCTTTGCAGAATACTGTGCCGCAGTTCCAGACGCAGCAGCAGGACACAACGACAGCTTCTCTGCCTGTGTTCAACACGGCGCCCAAGCAAAAATCGCTGGCGAGCTTTTGCTCTAAGGTAAATCTGCTGACCAATTCGAACGGTGGGTTCACCACGGTGGCGACAATGTCCGACCCAAGTTTCACCCTGAGTGAGCAGTTCTGCGTGGCGCGCACGTATTCCATCGCGTCGGGCGAAGAGCTGATCGCCACGGTGCAAGGGGCCACACCACAGCAAATCGAGGCGCAATGCGATCAATTTGGTGGCTTGCTGACGGCGCAGATTGCTTCACTTGGAAGCAAACCTGCCGATGGCGTGCTGAATGACGTGAACGCGGTGGTTTTAGGCTCCGGCATGACGCCGGACCAGCTGCGCACCACGTCACAGATCTGCATGGCGAGCGGTTACAAAACCGACAACATGCAAACCGCCTTGGCGGGTGCTTTGCTGCTCACAGCGCTTGGAGATCGGCCGGTGGCTGAACTTGTGGGGCATCATTTGCAAGGTGGCTTCGGTGCAGTGGAAAACGACGATCTGGCGATCAATTGGTACCAAACAGCGATTGGCGCGCTCGACAGCGGATCCGCGCCGGTCTTCGCACCCGATCAGGTCGATCGCATTGACATTTTGCGGCAAGCCACGCTGAAGCTATCTGGCGCAGATACAGCCTCGACTGTGCCAACATCTGCGACCACTGGGAAGCTGCCGGTGTTTAGCTTGGGTGAGTAATATCGCATCCGCATAGACCCATGAAACGCGGCACGTTACCTGCCGCGTTTCTTTTTTTGAGCGGTCAAATTTCCCCTTCACAACCCAAACTCGATTGCGTAGAAGCGCTCCACCTACCTGCGGCGTGCGGTCGTGGCGGAATTGGTAGACGCGCAGCGTTGAGGTCGCTGTGGGGTAACACCCGTGGAAGTTCGAGTCTTCTCGACCGCACCATTTGAACACCCTGCCGTCTCAAGTGCGGCTAGTGCTTTGAATGGAAACGAAAAATCAGGAGTTCTAGCACCCTGATTTCGGCAGTAGTAAAGACGGTCGGCAAGAGCCAGCTTCAGCACCAGGCGACGCACCGCGATTTGCTCACTTTCCCATAGTTTCCAAGGGCTTGAGAGGAAGCGCAGAGCGAGTTCTAGTTTTTCTTCGAAGGCGCCCTTTGGTTCGGGCTTTTGGGCCTGTTTTTCGACCAGAAGTTCCTTCTGTTTCTCCAGATCGGTGATGCGTTGTTCGAAGCGATTGATTA
>CAKZYL010000284.1 GCA_937884705.1 uncultured Roseovarius sp.
TCTGATCTCTGACATGTACATGCACGCGGATCAGATCAAAGCGCTTTTGGGGCGGTTGAATATGAATTTGGACCTGCTGGGTGACGTCACCTCAAGCGCAGATCAGAGCGTCTCCAAAGCATCCGGGCATCTCTTCGTTGAGGTTGCCGAGCGGATGGATGTCGCCCCGGAGCATTTCTTTCACATCGGCGACAGCTGGCGCGGGGATTACTATCAGCCTTGTCAAAACGGTTGGCGCGCGTTGCATCTGCCGCTCGCGACCGCAGACATCGAAAAACGCAGGGCCGATCATCTTGCAGCAGAGCAACGGCTTTTGTCGAGCGGGCAATATGCGCCGCCCATTGCCCTGCCTCACTAGAGAGCCCGATGCCATGTTAAGCGACACAGAAGGTGCTTTGACTGAGACGCTCACACGCCACATAGGTTATGACCTGCTGGGGCCTGTGGTGCATCGCTGGCTCATGGGCCTGCATCAGCACATCCTCTACTTTGACGACGGCAAGACAAAGTTCCTTTATTGCGCGCGGGCCGGTGTGCGAATTGAAGCGCTTTACCGGATTTTCTGCGAGGCGCGGGGCGCGCCTGTCACGGGCGAGATGTTTTGGCTCTCACGCATGTCTGCGTGCAAAGGGTGTTTCACGGCCTCCGAGGCACGGGCCTCGGCCCTGATTGCCCATGAGTTTCAGATCCTGCCCATGCGCGAACTGATCCGCTCAGTGATGCGGAACAAAGCGACCATTCTGGCACGCATGGATCTGGAGAACGAGGCGTTTGCGGCCCCAGGCACGAGCTTTCCCCACTGGATCAGCGGCAAGAGTGCGGAAGCCAAAGCGATGCGGAGTTATCTTCGGGACTGCTCTGCGTCTTTTCAGACCTATGTCAGTGATCTTGTCGAGGGCAGTGAACGTGTTGTTCTGATCGACAGTGGCTGGCAGGGCACAACCCAGAGCCTCCTGAAAAACAGTTTTCCAGATGTCGATTGGAAAGGGCTCTATCTTGGCCGGTTCCTGGGCAAAACGCATGATCCAAGCGTGGCGGATGACGTGATCGGCATTCTCTTTGAGGCCGATCAGTACAGCCCCGAGATCCCCGAGAGCGCCTTCATCCTACATCACCATTTGATTGAGACACTGCTGGAACCTAATGCACCGTCGATCGAGGAAGTGGTGGGTGGACCCCTCGATGCGGTGGTGCAGAAGCAGATTGAACAGAATCTGAGTGAGGTGGTGAGTGCAAGCGATGACGCGCTTTACCTTCATGTGAAGGCCTACCTGGAGGATCACGCGGCGCTTGACGAAGGCGAGACACTGTCGCGCTACGCGCCCGCGATGCGAGAGCTGTCGCGGATCATCACCATGCCAACGCGGGACGAAGCGCTGGCTACGATTTCCAAGGATCGCTCTGCCGATTTTGGCAAGATCCTGCATGTACCTGTGCTGCTGCCGCGCAATCACCCTGAGTTTACAGACCCCGAGACGCGCATTGCCAAGGCGCTTTGGAAGCCGGGCCAGATCGCGTTGGAAGAGGAGAGTGTCGCCTCTGCCCGCGCCAAGCAACTGACCCAGATGGGCCTGAGTGACAGCGCGTCATATTTTGACCCCACCTCAGCCAAGGATCAAACGGTTACCGCTGCATCTGCAAAGCTGCCCGAGCAACCGCTCGTCGCTGTGATTACCCGCACCAAGAACCGCCCTGTCCTGCTCAGACGCGCGGCCAAGAGCGTGGCTGACCAAACCTATGACGGCTATATCTGGGTGGTCGTGAATGACGGCGGCAGCCGCGAAGAGGTCGAGCGGGTGATCGCACAATCCGGTGTCGATCTGCGCAAGGTGCGTCTGGTGTCCAATGAGGTGAGCCAGGGTATGGAGGCGGCCTCCAACCTTGGAATTCGCAGCGTTGAGAGCGATTATGTCGTGATCCACGATGACGATGACAGCTGGCATCCTGCGTTTCTGAAAACGACGGTTGAGTATCTGGAAAGCAGCGCCGGCGCCCGCTACGGCGGGGTGGTGACGGGCACCACTTATGTATCCGAGGAAATCCGTGGGGATGAAGTGATCATCCACGCAAAACGGCCTTACAATCCGTGGCTGCGCGGCATTCAAATGACAGAACTGGGCGCGGAAAACAAATTTGCACCCATTGCCTTTATCTATCGCCGGGCGCTTTATGATCGTGTCGGCGGCTACAATGAAGAGCTGCCTGTGCTGGGGGATTGGTACTTTAACCTGGAGTTTCTGCTGCACAGCGATATCCGCGTCCTGCCGGAGCCT
>CAKZYL010000285.1 GCA_937884705.1 uncultured Roseovarius sp.
AAGCCAGCCATCCTCAAACATCCCCGCCAACACCACCGTCATGGCGCAGGTATGCCCATTGAGCTTGGCCATGCGCACGTCGCGGTTTTCGTCTCTGTAGGCGCGGTCTGTAAGGTAGGTCGTGGCGTGCACGATGTTCTCGGGGCCCATATCGGCGGCGCGCAGCTGCGCGAGAATGTTGTCCCAGACCGTCTCGGCCTGCTCCTTGAACGTCGCAGGCAGGGTGCCATCGGGCCGCACCGGGGCCTGCCCGCTGACATAGAGGCGGCGCGTGGTGTCGCGCACCTCGAGCGCCTGAACATAGGCGCCAAAGGCCGCCGGGCCGTCTTCGGCATTGATGCGTTTGATGGTCATGCTGTTTGCCCTCCCGCTTGCGGCTGCAACTTGTGCTGACTTTCGCGGCCCAGGCTGCGGCAGAGGATGAGCACCGGGACCAGACCGAAGGCGACAAGCACGAGCGACGGCACAGCGGCCTCAAAGAGACGCTCATCGGCGGCCAGCCGATGCGCCTGCACCGCCAGCGTCTGGAAATTGAAAGGGTGCAGAATGAGCGTGGCGGGCAATTCCTTCATCACATCGACGAACACGATGAGCAACGCCGTGAGCACCGAGGCGCGCGCCACAGGCAGATGCACCCTCAAGAGGAGCTTGTGCCCCGGCTGGCCCAAGGTCCGCCCGATCGCGTCGTAATGCGCGGGGATGGTGGCCATGCCGCTGTCATAGGCGTTGAGCGCCACCGCCATGAAGCGCACCATGTAGGCGGCCACCATGAGCCACATCGAGCCTGTGATCAAAAGGCCGGTGTCAATGCCGAACCGCGCCTCCATGAACGCATCAAGCGCATTGTCAAAGGCCGCCATCGGCACCATCAGCCCCACCGCGATCACCCCGCCGGGCACCGCATAGCCAAGCCCCGCGCCCACAAGGATGAAATTTGAAGATCGAGAGGGATAGGTGCGGGCGCGAAAGCCAATCAGGATCGCCGCCGTCACCGTCACAAGTGCGGCCACCGAGGACACTGTGAGCGAATTCCACATGAAATCCAGATAGCGCGACGTGGTGAGCAGATGCGCGTACTCTGACGCCATGGTGCCCAGCATCAGCACCGGGATCACAAATCCGATGCACACCGGCAGAAAACAGATCGCAAAGGCAATGGCCGCGCGTTTGCCAGAGAGTTTCTGGCGCTGCATCACGTCAAAGCGCTGGCCTTTTCCCGCGGTTCCGGCCTTGCCCCTCTGCGCCCGCTCCAACCCCGCCAAGAGCAGGGCAAACATCAAAAGACACAACGCCAGCTGCGCCGCCGCGCCACGATTGCCGAGCGAGAACCACGCCTGGTAGATGCCTGTGGCAAAGGTCTGCACGTTGAAATAGGCCACCGTGCCATAGTCGGCGATGGTTTCCATGATGGCCAGCAACGCGCCCCCTGCAATGGCCGGACGTGCCATCGGCAGAGCCACGCGGATGAACGCTCTCACGGGGGAGGCTCCAAGTGTGCGCGCCACCAGAAACGCATTGCTCGATTGTTGGCGAAACGAGGCGCGGGCCAGAAGATAGACATACGGGTACAGCACCATGGTCAGCATCATCGCCGCCCCACCCAGAGATCGGATTTCCGGAAACCAGTAGTCGCGCGCGCCCCAGCCTGTCACATCGCGCAAAAGCGTCTGCACCGGCCCGGGATGATCCAGCATATAGGTATAAGCATAGGCCATCACATAAGCCGGAAAGGCCAAGGGCAGCGCCAGTGCCGCCTCCAGCCAGCGATGACCTGGAACCGAGTCCACCGTCACCAGCCACGCCGTGACGCTGCCGATGATGGCGGTAAAGACCCCGACAATCACAACCAGGGCCAGCGTCGTGCCGATATAGCGCGGCAAGACCGGCGAGAGCACATCGCGCCAGTCCGCGATATCGGCATGCCAGGCGGCCAGGATCGCTGCCAGCATCGGGGCCAGGCAGATCACCACCGCCACCCATGCCAGCTTATGAAGTATTCTCTCAGTCATGTGACATCTGATCCCTGTGATCGCTGTCCGCGCCGATCCGGCTTGAGACGTCGTATCACTTTGTGCGCCCACGCCACCATAGGACATTGCGCAAAAACAAGGACAATCTGGGCAACATGCGCGTCTTGGGGCGGAGGATTTGGGTCACGAGACGCCGGTGATAAGATGCCGATTTGTATCAATTTTAGGTGTGCGTGTGAAAAAACACGCAAACTGGCCTATTTTTACAAAAAGTTTACAATTTCTGGCATAGCGATGTGCAGGGACTTATATTGAAAAGAAAAAAACGAGCGAGACGCCTAAGCGGTAAGGTCATGAGCAAGTTTGCTTTCAAACAAGAACCGATTGTTCTGAAGGACAGGAACAAGACAGAACTGCGCACGCAATTTGCGGCACTTTGCTATCGCATGGTTGAGGGCAAACCAAAGATCCTGTTGATCACGTCGCGCGGGACGGGTCGCTGGATCATACCCAAAGGCTGGCCGGCCCACGGCAAAACGCCGATTGAAAGCGCCCTGACCGAGGCCTGGGAAGAGGCGGGCGTCAAGGGTCGCGTGACCGGGGAATGTTTGGGCCTCTTTTCCTATCAAAAGAACATCGAAGATGCCGATGATCTGCCCTGCGTGGCGATGGTCTATCCGGTGAAGGTGAAGTCTCTGGCGGGTCAGTTTCCCGAGAAAAGGCAGCGCAAGCGGCAGTGGTATAGCCCCAAAAAGGCCGCAGAGCGCGTGGACGAGCCCGAGTTGGCGCAGCTTTTGAAGAGTTTTGATCCCAAACGTCTGCGCGGCTGACTGCTGCGTTTCGCCGCTTGAAACGAATCCCTGGTTGGTTAAGTATCCCCGAGCTTTAGTCAGAGGCGCGCGTGATAAAATTTACCTTGAAATGCGATCGGGATCACCGATTTGACAGCTGGTTTGCGTCGGCAGATGCGTTCGACAAGCTGAACAAGTCGGGCATGGTGACCTGCGCGGTCTGTGGATCGAGCCACGTTGAAAAAGCCCTGATGGCGCCCAATGTGCGCGACAGCAAAACAGCACATGCTGCGCCTGCAGAGGGCGCGCAGACGCCAATGGCCGCGAAGGAAGGCGCGCTTACCACGCCGTCGAGCCCAAATGAGATTGCCATCGCCGAGATGCGCCGCAAGATCGAAAAAAACTCCGAATATGTCGGGATGAGCTTTGCTCAGGAAGCCCGTGACATTCACAATGGCGACGCGCCAGAGCGGGCGATTTACGGAGAAGCCAAACCACAAGACGCCAAAGCACTGTTGGAAGAGGGCGTGCCTGTCGCGCCGCTGCCCTTCGTGCCAGGACGCAAAACCAACTGAACATCAAAGAGGGACAACCGATGCACGTTGTGATCACCGGGGCCAACCGGGGCATAGGGCTGGCACTTTATGAACGCTACGCGGCGGCGGGCGACACGGTCACCGGCACATCGCGTGCGGGCGGCGACTTCTTTCGCATGGACGTGACGCAAGCGGACGACCATCAAGCGCTTTCGGAGAAAATCAATGGCGATCCGGTGGATCTCTTGATCTGTAACGCCGGCGTTTATCCCGACAAGGGCCAGGCATTGGGCGATGGCTATGCACCCGAGGTTTGGCAAGACGCGTTCAACACCAACGTGACCGGCGTGTTCATGACCATCCAGCGCCTCTTGCCCAGTTTGCAACGCTCTGCCGCGCCCAAGATCGCGATCATCTCCAGCCGCATGGGCAGCCAGGCGCGCGCCAAGGGCGGCAGCTATGCCTATCGGGCGTCCAAGGCGGCGGCGGTCAATCTGGGGCGCAATCTGGCGGTGGATCTGGAGCCGTTGGGCATTGCCCTGGGCGTCTATCATCCTGGCTGGGTGCGCACGGATATGGGTGGGGCTGGCGCGGACATCTCGGACGCAGAATCTGCCGACGGGTTGGTTCAAGAATTTGCAAAGCTGAGCCTTGAGACGACGGGCTGCTTCAAGAACTACGACGGAGAGGATGTGCCGCTTTAGAGCGGTTGGGTCTTAATCGCTGAGCCGCGCATGGCCAGACCGCAGGGTGGTAAATCCAGAGCCGTTCAAAGCACTTTATCGTGCCTTGTCATTGCGAAATTTAAACGATGCGCTGACCTCACTAAATCGCCAGCCCATTCGGGCGGTCTGGCGATGCGCGGCGGCCTACGGCCTTGATTCCGCGCGCTGCAATTCGACGGTACTGGAAATTGAAATGGCGGCCTACCTGCGCCCCCAACGATGCATCACGTCCCCGGCAATGGGCGTGGAACTGATCAATTCAAACCGCGGCGCATCGCCCAGGTCTGAAATCCCCATCACACCCAAAGAGGGCAGCCCCTCCGCCCCGATCACGACACCTGCAGTAAAGCCCACAAGCTCATCCACAAGGTTCGCACTCAGCAAAGACGCCGCCAGCGCGC
>CAKZYL010000286.1 GCA_937884705.1 uncultured Roseovarius sp.
GCCGCGATCGGGCTCACGAGTTGGATGCCCACGGCCCGCGTGGTCCGCGCGGATGTTCTGGCGCTCAAGGAGCGGGATTTCATTCTCGCTGCCCGTTCCATCGGCACGCCGCGCGCCGCCCTGATCACGCGGCATGTCCTGCCCAATGTCCTCTCGCCGATCCTCGTCTCCGCAACGCTGGGCATCGCTAACGCGATCATCACCGAAAGCGCGCTCTCCTTCCTCGGGCTTGGTTTTCCGCCCGATTTCCCAACCTGGGGGCGGCTCCTGAATGATGCGACGGTCTATATTTCTGATTTCCCCGAACGGGTCATCTGGCCGGGCGTTGCCATCTCTCTGACCGTGCTCAGCGTCAACTACATGGGCGACGGGCTGCGCGATGCGCTGGATCCTCGGGGCCGAAAATAAGCAAACACGGGATGGCGGAAAACTTGCCATTGGGTCTCGGATCAAAACCCGGTAAGGTCGCCCACGTTCAAGAAAAGCAGGTCGCCCATGCGTTACGAATACAAGGTTGTTCCAGCTCCGACAAAACCGCAGAAAGCCCCCCGCGTCAAAGGCGCGGAGGCCAAGTTTGCCTTCGGTTTGGAAAAGGTGATGAACACCTATGCCGAAGATGGGTGGGAGTATCAGCGCGCCGATATCCTCCCCAGTGAAGAGCGCCGCGGCCTGCGGTCATCGCAAACAGTGTACCGCACCGTCTTGGTGTTTCGCCGCGCGATAGAAGAGGCGACAGCAGCGCCAGAAGCCGCCCCAATGCGGGCCCTGACCGATGATGCCCGCGCGCCTGAGCCGCCCGCAGCGCCCGATATCTCTGACACGTCTGAGCATCCCGAGGCCGCAGAGGTCTCTGAAGCAGAGCATGTCACCGAAGCAGAACGGCGCTCTCGCTTCTCGCTTGTTGGCCCGGCTCGCCGCAACCAAGAAGCACCGGCACCACCACTGGCAGCCCCGCATGTGATCGATGAAACGCGTTCCGAAAGGGATACGTCCGAGGATGGGCGGTGACCCGCTGATCATCGGTCAGTTTAATCGTCGCAACCCCTCATTTTCTTGGCATTAAACCCTTCTAATCGTCGCCAAGTGGTCTACACTCCGCTCTCCGACTCGAAAAGGTGTGTTCATGGCGAAGGAAGATCCATTTGGTTTCGATATCTCTGTCGGTGCCTCAAAGAAAAAAAACCCACGCGGGCGGCGGGGCATGTCGGGGGCGTCCGAGACCTCCACGCGCGTGTGCGAGAAAGACGGCTGCAGCAAGCCCGGCCTCTATCGCGCGCCCAAAGCGCCCGATGTGCTGGATGACTTTTTCTGGTTCTGCAAGGAATGCGCGCGGGAATACAACCAGCATTGGAACTTCTTTGACGGCACGACTGAGGCCGAGATGAACGCGCAGATGTCCAAGGACAAGGTGTGGGAGCGCCAGACCAAATCATTTTCCGATCCCGAAGCCCGCGCTTGGGCCCGGCTTGGCATCGAAGACGCTCATCAGGTTCTGGGCGGCAATGCGACGCAAAACCCCGGCAAAGGCCGCTCTGGCAGTAAAAAACTGCCCCCCACCGAACGGCGCGCCATGGAGATCCTCGAGGCCGAGGACACCTGGACCAAACAGGAAATCCGCAAAGCCTACAAAGCGCTCATCAAGGTCCTGCACCCCGACATCAATGGTGGCGACAGGAGCCAGGAAGAGCAGCTGCAACAGGTGGTTTGGGCCTGGGATCAGATCAAGGAAAGCCGCAACTTCAAGTGATTAGATTTCGAGCCTCCGGCGGGGGTATTTTAGAAAAGAAAGAAGCCCGAAGGACATGCGCCTCGGGCTTCTTTCTTTTTGCAAGTACCCCGGGGGGTTGGGGGGGCTGGCCCCCCATCTAAACCGTGGTTTTGAGGGCAGGCTCCAAAAAGCAGGCGGTTTAAACCTCGCCCGTGTACTCGCCGCGCGCCGGATAGTCATTGGCAATGGCGAAATCAAGCGCGGCCACCAGTTCCGAGAAATGCGGACGCACAAACGGCATCGTCTGCACCGATCCATAGTAAAGCGTCTGCTGCGGTGTGACCATGAAGAGGCCCGGTTCCGAAAACAGCGCCGGTTCCTCGATGCCGATCGACGTCGTTCCACGTGAGGTGGAGATATAGAGCCCCCACTCCTTCGCCTTGGGCAGCGACAAATCATAGCCAAACCGCAGTTTGGACGCAGAGATTTTGTCCGCCATGGCGCGCGTGCGCTCTTCGCCGTCTGAACTGACCGCGATGGTCGCCACGCCGCGCTCGGCAAAATCATCCGCGCGCTTTTCCAGCTCGGTCAGGTAGTTGGCGCAAATCGGGCAATGCAGCCCGCGATAAAAGCAGATCACCGTGCCGCGCTCGGCGCTCTCAGAGCTGAGATCAAACGCGCCGTGATCCAGTGTCGGCAAGGAGAGATCAGGGGTTTTCTGGCGGGGCATGAGCATGGGAGAGATCCTTTCATGTGTTGACAGCCTGGAGATAGCAGAGATAACGATCAACAAAATACGAAAAACATGATCTTTATCACTGAATGTCCCGAATAGACCGTCTTTCCGCTTTGATGGCACGCTTTGAATTGAGCGTGGAGCCTTGCGCGCAAGATCACGCGAATCTCTGGATCTTGGGCACCGCCGAGGATCCGCACTCTTTGCTGCTGACGCGCAACTCAGCACCACTTGCACCGTCCCAGAATGTGCTGGCCTTTGCCCGCGTCACCTGGGGCGGAGACGACAACCCCTTGCTGTCCGCCCTGCCCGGCGAGGTGCACCACGCGCTTGCCAAAGACCCCGAGATGAAAGCCATCAGCGCGCTTTTCGTGGCGGAACTGGCGGCCAACCGCTGCGGCGTGGCCTCTGTGCTCAATCGTCTGGGCGAGGTGCTGATCGTGCGCCTGATGCGCGCCCAGATCGAAGCGGGCAGTATAGGGTCGAGCCTGCTCGCGGCCCTCGCCGATCCACGGCTGAGCCGTGCCGTCGTGGCCATTCACGACCGTCCTGACCACGCCTGGAGACTTGAGAGCCTGGCCGATGAGGCCGGTCTGTCGCCCAGCCGTTTCTCAGACCTCTTCCGCCAGAAAGTCGGGCAAACTCCCTTGGCCTATTTGCGGCGCTGGCGGCTGATTTTGGCAAAGCAGGACATCGCACGCGGCGAGCGCATTCAACGGGTGGCCGCGCGCTATTGTTACGGCTCGCCTGAGGCACTCAGCCGGGCCTTCACCGCCCAATTTGGCTGTGCGCCAAGCTCGGTTCGATCATCTGTCCGCGCCGCGATAAAAAACGCCCTGCCAGACACGGGCCCAGTTCCCTGAATTCTGGCCCTACCCCTTGCCCTTTGCCGCGTTATGTTGCACGAGGTGGCGCAGACGAGCCCACCCGAAATCGAAGGACCCGGCACATGGCGGATGGAATCAGCGACGCAGTTGTCAAACCGAATGAGGAAATTTCTGTTCGGGACGTTTTCGGCATCGACACCGACATGGTGGTCAAAGGGTTTGCAGAGCCCTCAGACCGCGTGCCCGAAGTGGATCACACCTATAAATTCGATCCCGACACAACCCTGGCGATCATCGCCGGGTTTTCGTCGAACCGCCGGGTGATGATCCAGGGCTATCACGGCACGGGCAAATCCACGCATATCGAGCAAGTCGCCGCGCGCCTCAACTGGCCTGCTGTGCGCGTGAACCTCGACAGCCATATCAGCCGGATCGACCTCATCGGCAAAGACGCGATCAAACTGCGCGACGGCAAGCAGGTCACCGAATTCCACGAAGGCATTCTGCCCTGGGCGCTGCGCAACCCTGTGGCCATCGTATTCGACGAATATGACGCGGGCCGCGCCGACGTGATGTTCGTAATCCAGCGTGTTC
>CAKZYL010000287.1 GCA_937884705.1 uncultured Roseovarius sp.
TCGTCTCGCATCATTTCCATGCCTACCGGCTCGATGAATGGTCTTTCTTTGGGGATAAGGACAAAGCCAAGGAGGTGGGCAAACGCATCAAAGATGGTGAGAATGTTGGCTCCGATCTTCTTGATGACGCCAGCGTGACGCGTCTCCTGAAGGCGTGGTGCCGGGTGCAGAACAACGGGATTGAGTCGAAAGATGTCTTTCCCAACCGACATCGCCTCTTGCGATACGAAGATCTGCTGGTGCAGCCGGGTCATGAGCTCAGACAAGTCTTCAATTTGGTCGAGCAGCCTCTCAATAACGCTGCGGTTGACGACATCGTCGCGCGGTTTTCGTTTGAGCAGATGTCACAGGGACGCAAGATCGGTCAGGAAGACCCCAAAAGCTTCTTCCGCAAAGGCGGTTCAGGTGACTGGAAGACGTATTTTTCCCCTGAGCTGGACGCGCAGGTCCGTGAGCAGGCCAAAGACTTGATGGAGCATTTCGACTACGGCGATTGAGACCGATACCCGCCTGACACGACCCTTGAGCCGTCGGGTATTTGGAGTGTGACTTGTCAGCCAAACAACCCCAATCGATCGCCGGGTTCTGCAAACCGGTGCAGGTTTGGAAAGAGCGAGGATAGCGCCTCTGGTCGCACCCCAAACCACAGCGATAGATCAGCATAAAGCTCATCGGTTGAAATGCTCGGGATCAACACCCCGTCGCCCACATCCAGTGGATTGTCATCGCCCAAGCCTAAGACAGGATAATCCCCGACAATCCGCCCACCGGCCACTGGCCCGCCCATGACCAGCGTGTTGCCGCCCCAGCCGTGATCTGTCCCGCTGCCGTTGGACGTCAGCGTCCGGCCAAAGTCTGAGCCCGTGAAGGTCACGACGTGATCTGATAACCCCATCTCATCAAGAGCCGTTTGAAACGCGCCAAGCGCCTGAGATAGGACCGACAGCATCCGCGCGTGGGTTGAGAGCAGCTGATCGTGATGATCCCACCCAATGTAGCGCACGAAGAAAGTCTGCTGTTCAAGCCCCAGCCGGTCAGACATGGCAATCGTTCGCGCCACCATTTTCAGCTGCTGCGCCAGCGGAGAGACCGGAAAGCGGCCGGGCACGTCGATCCCGTCCATCGCGGCCGAGAACGTCTCATGCTGAGCCTGCGCATCGCGTGTCAATCGCAGATAGGTCTCCTTGAACGGGTCGCCCTTTGGATCAGCCGTCAGCAAGCCGTTGAGGCTCTCTGTCAGCCCGTCCTCCATGGCCGCTTTATCTTCATTGGTCACAAGTCCGACACTGCCTTGATCCGTGATCGAATAGGGCAGGTCCTTCTTGCCGTTTTGCACCGTGTTGTGCCCGGCCAGCGACACGTTCATGCTGATCTCATGGGCGGAGCGCGAGGATTGCAGCTCATCGGCAAAATACCCAAACCATCCTTCTTCCTTGCGCATGTCCGGGCGTGAGGTCTGCCAGTGTTTGAACTGGTCGGCATGGCTCAAGAGCCCAAGCGGAAGCGGCGCGGATCCGTCGTAAAACTGCTCTTTGACCACGCGATCCACAAGCGGGCCGACGTTAGAGACAAAAGCCAAACGTTTCTGATTGTAAAGGCTCGCAAGCTCCGGCGCGGCACTGTGCAGGCCAAAGCTCTGGCCGTGTTTGTCCGCGTGCTCAAGCGCAATCAGATCGCCCTTGGACAGTGCCAGATTGCTGCGGGTCTTGGCGTAGACGTCATAGGCAACGCCATCATTGGGCACGAGCATGTTGAAGCTGTCATTGCCCCCGTCCAACATCACGAACACCAGCGCCTTCTTTTGCGCGGTGATCACGTCCGCACCGGCACTGGCGATACCGGGCATCGCGGCCCCCATCATCGCGCCGGTCACAGCCGTGCCGCTCGTGGACAGGAAATGGCGCCGTGTCAAAGTCTTGGTCAGCATGGGCCTAGGCCTCCTGCACTGTGAATTCGGGAGAGACCGCAATCATGAATCCTATGGTCTGCACCAGCCGCTCAGGCCGGTCTCGCATCGGGATGCACGCAGCTTGGATGCGCGCCTTCAGATCTGGATCCACATGGCCCGTCAGCAGGACCGACATCCGATCAATTAGCGCATCATGCTGGCCTTGATCCTTGGCCATCTCGATCTCGTCTTTGAAATCAAACCGCAGCACATCGCCATAGCGCCGGCGCAGCGTGGGCGGGTACATCTCCATCACCATGCGCTGCTCATCGCCTTGCCCGATCTGGGTGGATACGAGGGGCAAATCGCCCTCCATAAACCACTGATACGCCAGGTTTACATAGGCCACAGAGGTGGCAGAGGTGTGCAGCTGAAATTCCGGCGCCTTCAGCCCCATGCCCTGCAAATCGCCATGGGGTGCAAAGCCCGGTTTGTAGAAATTGAACACCGTGGGCGCGGCCATCGGGTGCATCGCCAGCGTCGCTTCAAGATCATCGCCCAAGAGCCACGGCTTGCCACTGCTGTTATGAGCGTTGAAGGCCAAGAGGAGTTGCGTCACCCGGTGAAGCGGCGATTTCAGCTTTTGCGATTGAACATGCTTCGCACCGACGGCTCGCGCGGAGGGCAAACGTTGCTCGGCCACCTCATGATCCAGCGGCCAGGTCAGGATGGCTTTCACAGCCGCCTTCAAATCCCCCGTGGGCCCAAAAGCATCAGCCACATGCGCGATGTAATCCGACGACGGGTTCGAGGTCACCAATCGGTTGATCAGATGCCGCGCGATGAACGGCGCCGTCGACGGCTGCGCCACGAGCTGCGTGACCGCCGACCGAATTTCCTCCGGCCCATCCTGACCGCCCGGCAGAGTGATCCCGCCGTTCAGCAGCGATTTGGCCCCACGATCATGAAAGCTTTCATCGATGATCATGGGCTTGGTCGCCTCGATGAAGGGCACGGTCTTATAGGCCGTCTCAACCCCGTCATTGAAGCCCACCGCGCTGCCGTTGTAGCTCTCCAGCCACCAGCTGGTGACCCATTCATAGTGATAGCCCGCCGGCAAAACGCCCGTGAACACCCGCGCCATCTCTTTGATGTCGCGGTTGTCATAGGTTGGAATTGGGTTGCCCGCTGCGTCTAGTTTTTCGCTGCCATCGGGGTTCAGCTCAAAAAGCCCGATGGTGAAAAGCTGCATGATCTCCCGAGCAAAGTTCTCATCGGGATGAATGTTGCGGACAGGATCGGATATCTGATTGTTTATATGGGTGAGGTAGATACCCATCATCGGGTGCAGCGCGACCTCGCTCAGCAAGTCGCCGTAACTGCCCAACGCGTGATCATAGAGCAGGTCATAGTAGCTTGCCATCCCGATCGAATTGAGCTCAAGCGACGAGGCATCCGAGACCACGAGAATTTCCGAGAGCGCCTGCGCCACCCGCTGCCGCAAAAGATCATCGCGACGTGTAAGAAGATGCTGCCACCACGCCATGCGGAAATACCACTTATAGGGCAGGGCAGGATTGTTGCCGTCCCCGTTGATCAGATCTTCGCCATGAGCGCGAACGAGCCGTTCTTTGAAGGAGAGCCACAGCGCGCGCGTTGCGGGTTCATAGGGGCGGACCGTGCTCGGCGTGTTGTTTAGTTGCGCCTCAAGCCAGGCGCGTGGTCCGGTCGCAGCCACATCCTCAAGAAGTACCTGATCGTAGCCCAATGTTGCCTGCATCAGGAAACGCGCAGCGTCGGTTTTCGACATGTGTCCATCCCTCAGAAACGCGGGCTCAGACGCAGACGATATGAGGCTGGCAAAGCTGGCGTTCGATTAACTGTCAAAATTGACAATAAACGTTCCGAGCCGAATTTCAATGGTGCGCCAGAATAAAACCCTCACGGTGGGCGGTGGCGCATGTGCTTCTGCAGAAGAGGCGCTGTGTCAGCTGGAGGGCTTGGCTGAAATGAGGCGTCGGATCCGCGTCATGCGGCACGTACATAACGTGGCAAAGCGATTGAAAAGCGCCCGCCTAGAGAAGTGTCAGCCTGCCGACAAAAAAGCGTTATCCAGCCTTTGCATACGGCAAAGATCGCGGCGCATTAGTTTGTAGACGCCTTGGACCAATAGGGCTCCAGCAGCATCATCACCAGTTTCTCCGCCTTGGCGCGGTCAAACCGGTCGACGAACAGAAAATAGTCGGCCCAAAAGCCCTCAAGCATCGCGATCGTCGCGGTTGCCAGATCCTTGGCGAGAGCGTCGTCAGAGCTGCGTGGCCCAAGGGACCTTGCAATCGCCTTGGTGTAATCATCCCTCAGCCGCCCGTCACGGGTCGACGAAAACGTCCGGATCTCAGGATCGCCATGGGCGAGGCTGCGCATCACGGTCAACACGGTGATCGTTTCAGGATTGAGCACGTCTTCGTGCAGATCCGCGCGCACCATAGCCCGCACGACGTCCCGCGGGTCTGGCCCTGCATCCGCGATGAGATCCGAAACCGTGTCAAAATACGTCTGCCCAAATCGCTCTGCCGCGGCGCGCAGCAAGGCGTCCTTGTTGCCGAAACTTTTCATGATCATGGCCCGAGTGAGGTCGGCCTCCGCCACGATATTGGTCACGGTTGTGCCCTCAAGCCCGTGCTTGGCGATAGACCGTATCGTGGCAGCGATAAGCCGTTCAGCAGCGGCTTTGGACATGGGTCACTCTCCTCACACTGTCCTCGAAGGCGCCGGCACCTTCCAGCATCCGCGCACGCCTCGCAACTCTCTTGACGCAGAACGCGGTTTGCGCTTTATTGTAAACGATCGTTTACCAATTCGTCTATGGAAAGAAAAGCACGCGCACCTTGGCTGTTTACGCACCAGGATCAAGCGTGCTCCATCCAGGAAACCGGCAGCGCAAGCAACCAAAGAGGCGCGGGAATGACCCAGTATGACACCCTGTTTGATCCGGTCCGGGTCGGGCCTGTCACAGCGCCCAACCGCTTTTATCAAGTGCCCCACGCCTGCGGAATGGGTCACCTGAGGCCCCAAGCCCACGCCGCGATGCGGGGCACAAAGGCACGCGGCGGATGGGGCGTGGTCTGCACCGAAGAGTGCGAAATCCACCCCTCCACCGATCTCTCCCCCTATCCCGAACAGCGGCTCTGGGATGAACGCGATATCCCCGCGCTCTCGCTGATGGTCGACGCTGTGCACCGCGAAGGCTCCCTTGCCGGGATAGAGCTTGTCCATAACGGCCACATGTCGAGCAACCTCTACACACGCCTGCCCGTCCTGACCGTCTCCGAACGCCAGCTTGCCGACGGCTACCCCAAGATGGCGCGCACGATGGACAAGTCTGACATCCGCGAACTGCGCCGCTGGCACCGAACGGCTGCGCGCAACGCCAAGCAGGCAGGTTTCAACATCATCTACGTCTATGCCGGGCACGAGATGACACTGCCCCAGCATTTCCTCCTCAACCGCTACAACCAACGCACGGATGAATACGGCGGTTCCCTCGAAAACCGCACGCGTCTCATCCGCGAATTGCTGGAAGAGACGCAAGAAGAGGTTGG
>CAKZYL010000288.1 GCA_937884705.1 uncultured Roseovarius sp.
CGCTGCCACATCCATCCGGAGCGCCTTGCAATCTGGTTGTGGCCGTTCTGTTGTCGACCAACAACATAGTGTCGCTTAAACACGCGGCTCTATCGGGGCTTGGAATGGCTGTTCTGCCCAGGTGGTTTGTCGCGCCGGAACTCGAATCAGGGGCGCTGATTGATGTGTTTCCCAATTGGCGGGCGGCGATGCTTGACGTGAACCTTGCGTATCTCCCCGCGCGGCACCAACCGCGCCGGCTTTCAGCTTTCATTGAGGCGCTCGAAGACGGATTCAGAATGATACCAGGCATCAATTGCGGTGACTCTGTTACCGAGACCTTTGCGTAACTGAACTTGATCTGGAAGCCAGCGGTCATAGCCACGCGCAAGAGAGCGAAACAATGGCTTGCATCGTGCATAAACGACACCGTAGCTGCTTTTAGCTGTGCTGCAACGTATCGGCAATACGGGCTCAGCGTTGTCGTCGGATGCGGCTCAGCATCGCTCAATCACTTCGATCAGCCCATGGTCACCTTTGACCCAAAGCGGACTTTTGGCTCGTTCAACATCGCTTGAGGATACTGTCCGAAAGCGGACGTTGCTGGGGATGAAGAGCTGTCGCAATAACTGAGTATACTTAACAGTAATGCCCCAGAGCCAGTGACGTTCCCGCCTTGTTCCGCAAGCAACTAGGAGCCGCCGGATTTCAACGGCTGCAAGTTCAAAACCACGTTTATTTTGGACTTGCTCGATAACACTTGAGCCAGCCTGAGAAGATAACTCCAAACCTAGAGGTACCATTGCAAAAGTTCGTTGAGCCTTCATTGCTCTGCGCGAGATAGGGACAAGAACCGGTGTACATCACTCACACAGACTGATCCTTCTCCAACGCCGGATGCGACACGTTTGACGGATCCGGAACGCACGTCGCCAACAGCGAAAACTCCGTCCACGGAGGCCCCAAAAGGCGACGCTGCACCTTTGCTGACAGACGCCCCAGTGAGAATAAATCCTCTCTGATCCATCTCCAGTGTATCTCCGAGCCAACTTGTGTTTGGGATGGCTCCGATCATGACAAAGACATTGGAAATTGCTCTTGTTTCACTTTTTTTCATCGCACGATTTTCCCAAGTAACCTCCTCAAGCTTGCGATCGCCATGCAGCTCAGTCAGTTCGGTATTTCTATGCAACGTAATTCGAGACGACTGATCGATGCGCTGTATCAAATAGTCCGACATACTTGCAGCTAAGCTGTCGCCTCGGATCAGCACGTGAACATGCTGCGCGTGGCTGGACAAAAAAACAGCCGCCTGGCCAGCCGAATTCCCCCCGCCCACCACAACAATTTCCGAACCGCTGCAAAACCGCGCTTCTAACGCAGTTGCGGCGTAGTGTATGCCTTGGCCTTCGAATTCGTCGTATTTCTTGAGGTCTAACCTGCGGTAGGTTGCGCCGCATGCAATGATAATGGCTCTGCTCTTGACACTCTGCCCTCCTTGCAACCAGACGCCAAAAAGACCGTCGGTTTTTTTGGTAACCCCGGTCGCCCCCCGAGCGATTGCGAAAGTTGCACCGAATTTTTGCCCTTGTATCCAAGCGCGACCGGCAAGCGCTTGGCCCGAAATACCGGTGGGAAAGCCAAGGTAGTTTTCGATTTTTGAACTTGTGCCCGCTTGCCCGCCCGGAGCTTCAGCTTCGATGACGATGGTATCGAGGGCCTCTGACGCCGCATACACACATGCAGACAAACCCGACGGGCCCGCGCCTATAATTGCCAGATCGTAGAGATGCTCTGCTGGTAGCTCTTCGGTTAACCCCAGCAGGTCGGCCAATTCGGGTGTTGAGGGGTTATGAAACACGCAACCATCCGGCGTACAGACAATCGGCAGATTGCCTTTGTTTTCCTCTACGATGCTGGCTGCTTCTGATGCGTCGGGCTCGAGGATTGTAAGTGGGTACGCATTGCGGGTCAAAAAGCGGTTGATACGGATGACATCGCGGTCGTTGCTTTCGCCAATCAGGCTGATGCCAGCTTCCGAGTGAACAATAAATGCCGTCCGACGCAGAATAAAGGCGCGCATGATGATTTCACCGATGTCTTGTTCGGTGCTCGCCATGCGTTGGAATTGCGGGCGCGACAACCGCACGATGCGACTGTCCCGGCCGGTTCGGCCACCCACCAGTATTTTTCGCTGGTTGAAAAGGTCAAGCTCTCCGGTGAACTGATGACGGGCGTGGATGGTAATGACTGTGTCTTTCCCTTCGGGTGTCTTGTCCACGATTTCAACCGACCCTTCGACGACAAGGAAAAAATCCACACCGCGCTGGCCACGCTCAAACAGCCAGGTGCCTTTTGGAATGCTCTCAACCACTCCGTAGGTCGACATCCGATTGACCTGATCCGTGGACAGAACGGGAAAGGTTTGCTGCTCACGCGCGTAGGGGTCACTTGCGTTCACGGCGTCTCGGGCTTCCTCAATTGCCGTTTTTTCCATTTTCACCTGTCGACCTCCGTAGATGTCTGAACCTGTCGCTAAGTGCGCCAGCCCTTTGAAACCCAATGATTTACTTGCTGATCCTGAGAGCCGCAGAGGCCTTCCGACATGTATAGTAAAACACTGGCGTGAAGAGCAGGCCGAAGATCGTAACCCCGAGCATTCCGAAGAACACGGCCGTGCCGAGCGCTTGGCGCATCTCTGCTCCGGCTCCTGTCGCTGTGATGAGCGGAACCACCCCAAGTATGAAAGCAAAAGATGTCATCAAGATGGGGCGCATCCGCAGGCGCGCAGCTTCGATTGCGGCTTCAAAAGGTGTGGCGCCTTCGTCTTCGCCTTGCTTGGCAAATTCCACGATCAAGATCGCGTTTTTGGACGCTAGACCGACAAGAACCACAAGACCGATCTGGGTCAGAATGTTGTTGTCCATGCCCCGCCACAACACGCCGGAGATTGCCGTGAGAAGGCACATTGGCACGATCAGAATGACGGCCAATGGCAAGACCAGGCTTTCATATTGTGCGGCCAGCACGAGGAAAACCAGCACGACCGCCAGCGTGAAAATGATGAAGATACTGTTGTCGGCCAGTTTCTCTTGAAGCGCGAGTTCGGTCCATTCGAAACTGAACCCCGGGGGAAGATCCGCGGCCAAGGCCTCCATCTTGGCGAGGGCTTCTCCGGTGGAAATCCCAGGCAAGGCAGCTCCCTGCACGGCGGCGGCCGGGAATAGATTGTAGCGCACCACGCGGTAAGGCCCGGTGGTGTTTTCAAAGGTTGCAACGGACCCGATGGGCATCATGCCGCCGGAGGCGGTTCGCGTGCGCAAGTTTTCAACATCGCGTTGCTGATCGCGGAAAACGCCATCCGCCTGGGCTGTGACGCGGAATGTCCGGCCGAGGAAATTGAAGTCATTCACGAACGCGGAGCCGAGATAGACCTCAAGCGTTTCGAAAATCTGATCTGGTGTGACGCCCAGTTGTTCGGCCTTTACCCGGTCGATATCTGCAAAGACCCGCGGCGTGGATGTGTTGAACAGGGTGAAGGCCTGCGTGAGCCCTTCGGTCTGGTTGGCCTGGCCGGACAATTCTTGCGCCACGCTTTCCAGTGCACGCAAGCCCCGGCCTCTTGTATCCTGCACATACATCTTCCACCCGCCGGCAGAGCCGATACCGCGCACGGGGGGCGGCGCCACGATGAAGATAAACGCTTCCTTGATCTGGAAAAGAGAGCCCTGAACCTGTTGTAGGATGTCGTTTTGCGTCAGGCCCAAAGCCGCTAGGTCTTCAAATTCCTCAAAGGTGAAAAAGATCGCACCCGAATTGGGTGCATTGGTGAAGGTGGCGGCGTCAAACCCCGCAAAACCTGCGGTGTGTGCGACGCCCGGATGCTCCAAAATCAAGTTTGTTGCCCGCTGCACAACCTTATCGGTGCGATCAAGAGAGGAGCCAGGCGGCAACTGAATGACGGTGATCAGATAGCCCTGGTTCTGATCGGGAATGAAACCTGTCGGCGCACGCTGAAACTGCTCATAACCAAGGTACACAAGCCCACCGTAGGCAACGAGCACGAGCAAGCTGACGGTTAAAAGACCTCTGACCAAGGTGGCATAGCCCTTGGATAGCGCCCCGAAAAGATAGTTGAACGCAGTACTGAAGGCGCGCAGTGGCCATGTCACTAGATCCCAAAAACGTCCGAACAAGCCACGGGATTCATCAACACCTAGATTGCCTTTTAGAAGCAGCGCCGCGAGCGACGGTGACAGCGTCAAAGAGATCACAGTGGAGATGGCCGTGGAGACCGCAATAGTCAGGGCAAACTGGCGGAAGAACTGCCCGCTGATGCCACTGACAAAAGACGCCGGAATGAAGACGGCCATCATGACGAGGCTGGTGGCGATCAGCGCGCCGGACACTTCGCTCATGCTTTTGTAGGCGGCTTCGCGGGCGGCCATGCCTTCGGCGATGTAGCGATCCACGTTTTCGACAACCACAATAGCGTCATCGACGACAATCCCGATGGCCAAAACCAGACCAAACAGCGTGAGAGTATTAAGCGAAAACCCAAACGCGGCCATGACCGCGAATGTTGCGATCAGTGATATGGGAATAGCCAAAACCGGAATGATTGCCGCACGCCAGCTTTGCAAGAAAACCAAGATGACGAGGACCACCAGCAAGATCGCTTCAAAAAGCGTCTGGTAGACGGCGTCGACGGACTCTTCGATGTATTCCGTCGGATTGTAGATAACCTCATAGGCAACGCCCTGCGGGAATTGTTGCGCCATCTCATCCATCGCACCCAGCACGTTCGCCGCCGTTTCCAGGGCGTTTGTGCCTGGGCGCTGGAAGATCAAAATGGGCAGGGCCGTGTTCTCATCTAGATAACCGATGGTCGAGTAATCGAGTGAGCCAAGCTCAACACGTGCGATATCTCTGAGCCGGATTTGAGAGCCGTTGGGTTCCGTGCGCACCACGATGCTTTCGAATTGTTCGGGGTCCGTCAGACGCCCTTGGGTTTGAACTGCGATCTCATAGGCGGAGGGCTCCGGCACAGGAAGGCGGTTGATGACACCCGAGGCGACCTGCACGTTATTGACCCTGAGTGCCTGTACAACCTCCCCGGCTGTCATGCCCCGCGCCGCGATCAATTCCGGGTCGAGCCAGACCCGCATCGAATAGGCCCGTTCCGCAAAAAGCAGCGCCTGACCGACGCCATCGATGCGTGCCAGGCGATCAATAATGCGCGTGCGCGTGTAGTTCGAAACATAAAGCTGATCGCGAGAGTTATCATCCGAGTACATATGGATGACCATCATCAGGTCGGGAGAGCTTTTCTGTGTGGTGATCCCTAGCCGGCGTACAGCCTCCGGGAGGCGTGGTTCTGCGGTGGTCACCCTGTTCTGTACAAGGACCTGCGCCTGATCGAGATCAGTGCCGAGCTTGAAGGTCACCGTCATCGTTAGCTCTCCATCTCCCGTCGACTGAGAGGTGATGTAAAGCATGTCTTCCACGCCATTGATCGCCTGTTCTATGGGCGATGCGACCGTGTCGGAGACTGTCTCTGCGGACGCACCGGGATAGCTGGCTGATACCTGAATTGTCGGCGGGGCGATCTCGGGGTACTGCGCGACGGGCAAAGAGAAATACGCGACAGCCCCGATGATGGTCATGATGACCGAAAGCACTGTCGCAAAGATTGGCCGGTCAATAAAGAAGTGTGAAAATTTCATCTCGGCGACCTACTGAGACCCGGCTTCTTCCAGCGCAAGGGTGATTTCTTCCGGAACCACTTGTCCGCCCGGCCGCGCCCGCAAGACCCCATTTACGATCACGGTGTCTTTTGCCGTGATCCCCGACCGGATGACCCGTAACCCCTGATGCAAGGGGCCAAGTTCGACCACACGCGCCCCGACCATGCCTTCGCCATCAACAACCAAAACGATCTTGCGGGCTTGATCTGACAGGATCGCTTCGTCGGGCAAAAGCAGGGCCTCATATTCGCCCGATCCGATGATGCGCAGACGGGCAAATAGACCCGGTGTCAAAAACTCATCTGGGTTGTCGAAAATGGCCCGCGCGCGGATCGTGCCGGACCCTGGGTCGAGCTCATTGTCGACAAAGTTCATAACGCCCTTATGTGGCCATCCTTGTTCATCGATCAGGCGCGCCTCGACTGGGTTGGCCGCGTTTCTGGAGCTTTCGCGGTTTCCGTTCAGGCTGAGGCGGGAATACTTCAAGAAATCCGCCTCCGACCCGGTGAACTCCAGGTAAATCGGATCGGTTGCGATAAGTGTGGTAACGACGCTGTTGTTTTCGACCACAAGCGCGCCGATGTTCACGGCACGATCCGAGATGCGCCCATCAAACGGAGCCCGCACTTCCGTGAATTCGACATTAAGCTCTGCCGATCGAATGGCAGCCTCTGCAATCACGATCTCCGCATCGGCCCGCAAGCTTGCAGCAAGGCGTTCATCGAGAACTTGCACCGACAACGCCCCTGACTCGACAAGTTCCTGGCCGCGTTCCAGCTCGATACGTGTCCGGCGCTGCTCTGCCTCCGCCGATGCCAGCTGGGCCTTCGCACTGTCCAGCGTTGTCTGGAACGGGCGCGGATCGATACGCATGAGCAGATCGCCCTTTTTGACCAACTGGCCGTCACGAAACAAGATCTCATCGATGTATCCGGACACGCGCGGACGGATTTCCACCCGTTGAACCGCTTCAAACCGGCCCGTGTATTCATCCCAATCGACGATCGTCCGCACCAAGGGTTTTGCGACGTCAACTGGAAAGGCCTGTTGCTGAGCCACCGCGGGCAGCGGGATCAAAAGAAGGGCAATGAGTAAAACACTTAGCACTGAATTTTGAAACTGTAGAATGGAAATGCGAATGTGAGTCATCATCATGCACCACTTGAAATTCGGGAAATGTAAGGTTTCTATTACACTTATAGGTGCATTCCTTTTCTGACATCAAGGAAAGACAGGGATTGTTTAAGTTCCACGTAAAGGCCTTTCCGAAATACGAAAAAAGTGCTCATTCAAGGCGCGGATGCTGCTTTTCCCACTATCTGAACCCAGTAGGCGACGATGCATGCGCAATATTACAAGCGAATGTAAAATTTGTATCGTGGAGCGGTGGCCAGAATCTGAGGCTCAACAGCTCGGACATAGCATACGACAGACCGGGGTTCTTTTATACCTGCATCGGACTTCGTTTCTAGACTCGTGTTTGTGAAAGTGGGCTGATTATCCCTTAAAATCCGGCCCACCCGAACGTCCGCTCCTGATCCGCTGCTACCCATGTTGTGCTCCTGCGGGGAATGGCCGGTTTCCGCCGATTTTGTAAAAAAACAAAGTGTTGCGGGCGTAGAAAGTGGTGTGGTTAGAGTGGCACGAGTGCCTGCTTGATCAGGCTTTGCGCATTTGCTGCGGTGCGGGAAAGATCTTTGCCAGTTTGCGGAGGTTCTGGGCGGTGGCGGCGAGCAGGAATTCGTCATTTGCCCCGCATGGGCCGCGCAATCGCAGCCTTCCCAAGCCAAGAACGCGCTTGATCCGGCCAAGATCGCCGGTGATGGACCGCAGCAGGGATAGCCCATTCAGCGCTGAAAGCTGGAACGCCTCATACCCTTGCTCTACGGTCAATTCGGCGCCCATCTTGCCCTTGAATTTCAGATGCCCGGCGATCCAGGGCAGCATCCCGGACGTGTAGATGATGTGCCCGATCTGGGTGTGGGTCACGTAGTCTGCGACGGCCTCGGGAACCGGCGGCAATTCAAGACCGAGTTCCTCCAGTCTTTCTTCTGGCGTCCCGGATGTAACGGCTTTGAGCTTCATTGCTTCCTCCCATGTGTTCTTCGTGCGTTCCGACAAGCTGATCGGGCGTCACTCGTTCAGGTCGAAATCGATGTGAATGTGATTTCCGTCGGGGTCCGACACATGGAACTGAACGATGCCTGCATCGCGGACCTCGGTCTTCTTGAACGGAGTACCATGCGCCTTCAGCTTTTGTTCAAATGCCGACAGGTCGGATGCTGAGAAGGCAAAATGCTCAAGCTTCAGGTCAACTTCGGATCCCGTGCGGGGTCGCGCGCTGTCCTCCACCAGATGAACAAGCGCCGCGTCCCCCGCATAGAGCCACGCCCCACCGAAGGGAAAGTCTGGTCGATACCCTATGCGCAAGCCAAGGACGGCTTCGTACCATGCCACCATCTCCGCGAGGTTGGCGGTCACGACATTCACATGGTCCAGTCGCCGGATGGCCATCTCAGAATCCTTCCAATACAATCTTGCCCTTCGCCTTGCCGCTCTCCAGGAGCGCATGGGCTTTAATCAAATTGGCTGCGTTGATTGCACCAAAGCTGTCAGCAATTGTCGACCTTATCTTTCCCGTGTCAATCAGAGACGCGACCTCGTTCAGGATGTCGCCCTGTCGCTCAATGTCGGCGGTATCGAACATCGGGCGCGTGAACATGAACTCCCAATGGACAGAGATGGCCTTGGGTTTGAACGGTATGATGTTGAAGGTCTCAGGGTCGTCGATGAGGCCGTACCGCCCTTGGGGTGTCATGATCCCTGCGACTTCCTCTGAATAAAGGTGCGAGTGGGTCGTCGAATACACGAAATCGACACTGCCAATGCCGAGAGCCTCAATTTGCGGACCCAGTGCCTCGGCGTGACTGACCACATGATGTGCACCCAGTTCCTGGACCCAAGCTTTCGTCTCTGGCCGCGACGCTGTTGCGATGATTGTCACATCAGACAAAACGTGGGCGAGTTGGATGGTGATGGACCCAACGCCACCAGCACCGCCGATAATCAACAGGGTCTTTTTGCCGCCAGGCACAGGATCGTCGATCC
>CAKZYL010000289.1 GCA_937884705.1 uncultured Roseovarius sp.
GCCTCAATGACCGGATCCAGATCCTCAAGCAATTTTTGGCCCAGCTCTTCTGTGTTGTCGTCTGACGCACTGGCATCCATCACGCCCCGCATGGCCAGCACATCCGCAACTGTGGGTGGCGCAAGTGAAATCCCTTTTGACAACGCCACTGCCTCCACCGTCTCGAGCGCGGTCAGCGTGTCTTCCAGTGCTTGAGTGTTGACGCTCAGACGACCGGTGCCGTCCTCACGCGTGATCTTGAGGTTCAGCGTCACGTTCCCGCGGGCAACCGCGCGGCCCAGCTTTTCCTTAAGACGTTGCTCTAAGCCTGGAAGCCAGTCGGGCACGCGCAGCCGCAGATCCAAGCCTTTGCCGTTTACGCTTCTAAGTTCCCAAGACCAGGCGTAGCCATCAAAAGCACCTTGCGCGCTGGCAAATGCTGTCATGGACTTAAGCTTGGATTTCATTCGAAAATCTGTCCTTACTCACGGTGTCAGCGAACGCTTTAGTCAAAGCCCAAACGCAGAGCAAGCGTCGCTTTCCGATGGGCATGCACCTCTGCCTGATGCAGATCATTATGCAGACGCGGCATTAACCACCCTCAACAATTTATGAACATTGCCTATAAGTTTATGTCAAATTACGCGTAACAGTCCAAAGTGAGTTTCTTAAAATGTCTGATACCCCCTTCACGGTCAGTGCAGGTGCGCCAAGCCAAAGCGAAATAGTGCCGCATGTTCGGCGTCCTGTCCCCGGGACGGAAGCGGACAGTCGCAAGCTTTTGGCGTATTGGAATGCCCTGCGTGTGAATTTGGATGTGCCACGCCGTTGCGATGTGGATCCGCGCGGCATTGCAGGAATACTCTTTCGGACCTTCATTTTGGAACGCGTGGCGCCCGGCCTTGCACGGTTTCGCGTCGCAGGCACGCATCTGAGCGACCTTCTTGGCATGGATGTGCGTGGCATGCCGGTCAGCGCGATGTTTCAGCCCAAGGGCAGGCCGGATCTGGCGGAAAGCTTGGAACAGGTGTTTGAAACGCCGGGTATTTTGCGGGCGGCACTGGTGTCACCCGGTGGATTTCGCCAGCCAGAAATCAATGCAGAGCTGTTGGTGCTCCCGCTGCGTGATAATGACGGTCAAGTGACCCGCGCGATTGGATGTTTGCTGGCCAAAAGCCAGATCGGCAAAGCCCCCCGCCGGTTTGAGTTTCGGCACGTGCGCGTGGATCCGGTCACGGTCGTGAAAGCGCCAGATCAGGAGCCGACAAAGCGCCTGTTCGGTCTATCGCGCGCTCCTCGTGCGGACGCGTCCGGCGACGCCGCCGTGATCGCACCGAAATTTGAGCCGTTGAAAGCGGGTCAACCGAGTTACCTGCGCGTCGTTGCCAACGATTAACTGAAATACGTGAGCGCCCTCCCCGATCTCAGGGAGGGCGCTTTTTTTATGGGCCGTTCTATCAGGCACAAAGAGTATCAGCCCGCCTTTGTCTCCTGACGGCTGACACGCAAGCTTGACAGTTCCTCGGCCACCAAAAAGGCCAGTTCAAGCGACTGAGACGCGTTCAAACGCGGATCGCAGGCTGTGTGGTATCGTTCGGACAAGTTTTCTTCGGTCACCGTGCGCATGCCGCCCGTGCATTCCGTTACATCCAGGCCGGTCATCTCAAAATGGACACCACCCGGAATCGTGCCTTCGGCGCGGTGAATGGCAAAGAACTCTTGGACCTCGCGCAGCACAGACTCAAACGGCCGGGTTTTGTATCCGGTTGCAGATTTGATCGTGTTGCCATGCATCGGATCGCACACCCAAAGCACATTAGCGCCTTCCTCACGCACAGCGCGAATGAGGCGCGGCAAGTGCTCGCCGACTTTGCCGGCGCCAAAGCGCGCAATCAGTGTCAGGCGTCCGGCATCGTTGTCCGGGTTCAGCGTCGCCATCAGCTTTTTGAGGTCGTCTGCCTCCATGCTTGGGCCACATTTCAACCCAATGGGGTTCTGGACCCCACGGGCGAACTCAACATGCGCACCATCAGGCTGCCGCGTGCGGTCCCCGATCCAGATCATATGACCTGATCCCGCCAGCCACTTGCCGGATGTGCTATCAAGCCGCGTCAGCGCCTCTTCGTACTCCAAGAGCAGGCTTTCATGGCTGGTGTAGAAATCCACCGATTGCAGCGTATGCGCGCTGGCGCCATTGATCCCGGCCGCCCGCATGAAATCGAGCGTATCGGTGATCCGATTGGCAATATCGCGGTACTGCTCCGCCTTCTCACTTTCCGTGAAGCCAAGCGTCCAGGCGTGCACTTGGTTCACATCCGCATAACCGCCCGTTGAAAAAGCACGCAGCAGGTTCAGCGTGGCCGCCGCTTGGGTGTAGGCGCGCAGCATTTTCTCAGGATCAGGGATGCGTGCCTCCGGTGTGAAGGCCAGGTCATTGATGATGTCGCCGCGGTAGCTGGGCAGCTCGACACCGTCCACAACCTCTGTCGGCGCCGAACGGGGCTTGGCGAATTGTCCCGCCATGCGGCCCACTTTGACCACGGGCACCTTGGCCCCGTAGGTCAACACCATCGCCATCTGCAGCATCACCTTGAACGTGTCGCGAATGGCATCGGCTGAGAACTGATCAAACGCTTCTGCGCAGTCGCCACCCTGCAACAAGAACGCCTCACCACGCGATGCATCACCCAGGGCTTTGCGCAGCCGTCGCGCCTCACCCGCAAAAACCAACGGCGGATACTGAGACAGCCGGGCTTCTGCCTGCGCCAGCTTGTCTGCGTCCGTATACTCCGGCATCTGGATCCTGGGCTTTTTGCGCCAATCCGTTTTGTGCCACTGGGTCATCGTTGGTCTCCCGTTAAAATCGAATATTGGGTATAGCGCGTTGCCGCATGCGTGGCCATAGATGATGTGACACATGCCAATCCTGTTTGCGCTTTCATTTGCGCATGCAAAGTCTTGCCAAACCACGGCGTTTCGTGACATTGGCGATACGACGCTACATGGCGGGAATGAGTCGGTATGCAGCTAGAACAGGACAAAATCGAGGTGACACCCGGAAACACGCCCAAGAGGTACGTGTTTGTTCTGCTCGACAATTTTTCTCTGCTCAGCTTCGCGGCAGCGCTTGATTGCCTACGCATTGCAAATCGCATGGCGGATCAGACGCTCTACACATGGATCTTTGCGGGTGAAGTCGGAGAGACGGTGGAATGCTCTGCTGGCACAAGCTTCAATCTGGACATGGGTCTAGAGGATCTGTCCCGTGATGACACATTGCTGCTCTGCGGTGGCACGGATGTGCAAAAGACGGCCACCAAAAAGCTGCTCAGCTGGCTTAGGCGCGAGGCCCGACGTGGCATCGCCGTGGGCGGGCTATGCACGGCCGCGTTCGTTATGGCCCGCGCGGGGCTTCTTGATGGGAAAAAGGCCACGATCCATTGGGAAAACCACGACAGCTTTACCGAGGAATTCGACGACGTGGAATTGACCAAGTCGGTTTTCGTGGTGGATGGCAATCGGATGTCGACGGCTGGCGGCACCTCGTCGATTGATCTGATGCTCAAACTCATCGCGGATGAACACGGAGAAAAGCTCGCCAATGCCGTGGCGGATCAGATGATTTATGCCTCCATTCGCACCGATCAGGATACGCAGCGGCTGTCGGTGCCCACGCGCATCGGTGTGCGGCATCCGAAACTGAGCCAGGTGATCCAGATGATGGAAGCCAATATCGAAGAGCCGATCAGCCCTGCCCTCTTGGCCAAGGAAGTTGGCATGTCGACGCGCCAGCTCGAACGGCTCTTTCGGCGTTACCTGAACCGCTCGCCCAAGCGGTATTATATGGAATTGCGCCTGCAAAAGGCCCGCAACCTGCTGATGCAGACAGATATGACGGTGATCAACGTGGCCTTGGCCTGCGGGTTTGCCAGCCCGTCGCATTTCTCAAAATGCTACCGGTCACATTACAACACGACGCCCTACCGCGAACGCGGCGCGCATTCTGCGCGTTTGTCTGTCTGAGCAGTTAGCTTTACGCTCTCGGCGTCACCTTCAACCAAATTCCGTCTTTGCCACGGACCGTCAGATGGGCCACAGGCATTGCTGGCTTTTCCGGCACAAGCTCAAAACGACACGCCCGAACCAGCATAGACACAAGCAGCGTGCCTTCGATCATGGCAAAGCCTGCCCCGGTGCACACGCGTTGGCCGGATGAAAACGGCAAATAGGCCTCGCGCAGACAGCTCTTTCCATTCTCCGTGCTAAATCTCGACGGATCGAACTCATCGGGACGTTCCCAAAGTCGCTCATGGCGATGCAGATGCCAGGGGCTCAGCACAATCTGAGAGCCTTTGCGCACATTGCGATCTCGAAAGCGTTCTTCCCCTGTGGCCTCTCGCACCATCATGGGCACAGGGGGATAAAGGCGCAGGGTTTCGCGAAACACATCGCGCGCCACGCGCAGTTTGCCGATCTGAGAGAACTCCGGCCCGTCTGAGCCATAGATCGCCTCTGCCTCATGGGCCACACGCTCCTGCCATTCGGGATAAAGCGCCATCAGATAGAGCGCCCATGCCAGGGCCGAGGCGCTCGTTTCATGGCCTGCAAGGAAAAAGATCGCGACTTGATCGACCATCTCTTCGGTGTTGAACGTCTCTCCCGTTTCGGGATCTGCCGTGGTCATGATTTTTGTGGCGAGATCGTCCGGCGCGCGCTCTGCTGCGATCTCGTCCATGCGCATTTCAGTCAGGCGCGTGATGAGATGCCGGATGATGGTGGCCGTCTGGCGCGTTTTGGATTTGTGAAAGCGCGGGACCCATCGGGGCAACGGAAGAAGCGCACCGAGGTTCACCACCGGCTGCGTGCGCTGATGGGCTTTGAATTCTTCAAAGACCTGGCTCGCGACCTCATGCTCAATCGGAATGGAAAAAAGCGTGCGAAAGATCACATCTGCTGCGGCGTGACTTGTTTGGGATTCGATGTCCTGAGGACCGCCATCGGCCGACGCCACCATGCGCGCCACGGCCGATTGCGTGGCCTCGAGCATCGCCGGATAGGTGTCGCGCAACCGGCCCCCTTCGAACGCGGGGTCAATGATCCGCCGCTGACGACGCCACGTCGCTCCATTGGTCACAAAAACCGAGTTGCCCAAAAGCGGGGTCAGTCCTTCCCGGATCCGATCAGACTTTGGAAAATCGTCAGGGCGTCCTTTCAACACCAGATCCACAAGCTCAGGCTGGTTGCACATGTAAGAGCGGAAAAACGGCGTGCGAAACTCTGCCATCCAGGCCCGGTAAAGCCGCGCGGGCTGTGCCGAGAGAATGTCCTGTTTGAAAAGCTTGAGATAACGCCACAAGCTGACACGCCCTTCACGTGAGGGCGGCTTGGGGGGCTGCACGTTAGTTTGCGAAAACGGACAGACAGGCGGCGCGCTCTCGACCGGTTCAGGAGATTTACGTGTTGCCATATTCATGGTGCGCATTCCGTGAACCGGTTGACCGGCGTGACAATTCGGCTCGGGCTATGCGCGCGATCTGCAAAATGCGCGCTCAACGTATTTGACCCGGCTGTGATCCGAAAATAGTCATAATCGCCGGGTCGGTCAAAAGCACACAAATACTGAAAATGCAGGCGGAAGAACCGCCAGCGAAGCTCCTTCCACCGCGCAGGGCTCAGCGTTTGGGTGAACGCCGCCGACAAAATGAGGGGCCAGCGTTGACCTGCTGGCGCAACCCCGCTGACTTGCACCGGATCGCACAGCGCAAAGGCGCAGCCATCACCGGGGGCCGTAACGTCGACCCAAGTCAGCTCATCGCGGGCGCTCAAATACTGCAGATCCCGCCGAAGACGATGCGCATCGGGCAGGAATGACACCATCGGAACAACCTGCCCCAATGACAAGAAGGACAATTGTGGCCCACCTTCGCGCATGTGTCCGTCCCGGATCATGTCAGAGAGCACCGAGACGGCTATATGCGCGCCCGAAGAATGCCCAACGACCAAGACCTCATCGATATCCTCTGCCATGGCCTTTGCAATGGCATCGGTGAAGTCCGCCATCCGTGCTTCAAGCTCCGGGGGTTCAGATCCGCGATGCCGGGCGGAATAGGCGTAGTCATGCATGAGATAGTAGGCGAAGAACTTGTTGTCCTTGCGTCGGAACCACTCAAGCATAAAGGGCACGAGGATCAGCCCTGACCAAGACAGCCAAGGGTGGATGAGCGATATCAATTGCCCCACCCACCACGCCAGCAAAAGCGCCAGAGCGAGCTGAAAGAGTAAAAACCCCACCGGGTAGAGCGCAGCTATAACAGGGCCTTTGCGCAGACGCATCAATCTGAAAAGCGCACCCGAGGTAATGTAGACCCATGCCGTTTTGGCCAAAGCGGCATAGGTGCCGATGATGCCTGTATCCATGCTGTCACGCACGATGTCAGACCACACCAAGACCTCAAAATCGGTAACTGTCTCACGTCCATCGATTGAGCCTGTCACGGTCCAGCCGTAGCGGCTGTTCTCGGATGAATTGGTGAGTTTGGCCTTGAGCTCAACCTGGTAGCCGGACACACGCCCCTGTTCCGCGGCTTCTTTGCGATAAAGCTCGCGGTAGCGGCGGGGATGTATGGGATCATACCCCGGAATGTAAAACACACGGCGTCTGCGCACGGGCCGATCGGTGGGGCTGCTCATGTCTCACCTCTTTGGAGAGGTAGGTTAGCGTAGTATTTGGGCGAGAGTAAGGCTCAACCGATCAAAGCAAGAGCTGGAAACATCTCAAGCAGCCAGAATGAGAAGCTTGCAAACCCGCCCGTGAGCATCAAAAGACCGATGGTCCAAAGAAGCAGTCCCATGACCTTTTCGATCTTTTCCATGTTGCGCTTCATCCACGCCATTAGCCCGCCGAGTTTTGGCAGGAAAGCCGCCACCACAATAAACGGAACGCCGAGCCCAAGCGCGTAGATGCCCAAGAGGAACGTGCCCCGGCTGACGGAGGCTTCTGAAGCGGCCAGGGACAGGATCGCGCCCAACTGAGGCCCGATGCACGGTGTCCAGCCAAAGGCGAAGGCGAGGCCCAGTACATACGCACCAAATGCAGATCCGCCCTGTTCTCCGGCGTCAAGGCGCGCTTCCCGATCCAGGAAAGCGATGCGATAGATGCCGACGAAATGCAGCCCGAAACCCATCACAATTATGCCAGCTATCACGTTGAAATAGCTTTGATATTGCAAGATTGCTATGCCGGCAGCAGACGCCGCGAAGCCCAAGAACAGAAAGATCGTCGACAGCCCGAGTACGAAAAACACCGCTGGAACCACTGCCTTTGAGCGGGGATGTTCAGATGAAGAGATGTCGTTGAGTGTGACGCCACTCATATATGCCAGATAGGGCGGTACGATGGGAAGCACGCACGGGCTTAAAAACGAAATGAGCCCCGCCGCAAGCGCCACGATCATGGCCGGCACCAGTGCGGCGTCGATGATTTCTATTCCAAACATGGGTCAGACCTAATCCATCGCACGCCCCGCGTCACGGGGTCGAACGGTCACAAGGTTGTGGACCTTTTGTAACACCCGGACTATCTGGCCCAGCATGACTGTGACAGAGACAATTGACGCGCGCGGATTGCTTTGCCCTTTGCCTGTGCTCAAGCTGCGCAAAAGGTTGAAATCCGTGCCGGTCGGCGACGTGGTAGAACTGTGGGCCGATGACCCGGCAGCCATTGTGGATGTGCCCCATTTTTGCGCCGAAGCGGGCCATGAGTTGGTCAGTCAGGATGACAAGACAGAGCATGCCGTTTACCGGGTCAAAAAGAAAAAATGAACACTTGGAGCACGAAAGACGCCCTCCAAGTCATTGATAATTCTATTTTCCTGTTGACCACCAGCCTCGTCGTTTGGGCTTGCTAGGTTCCTGAACAGGCTCTTTAGCAGGACTTGCATCTTCCGATGCCGCCCCTTGTGGTTCCGGCACTGGCTCAGGCTCAGGATCTGGCGAAGGCGCAGCCTCAGGTTCTGGAACGACGTCTTGCTCAGGCTCAGGCTCGAGCTGTGGCTCGGGGGTACTGTCCTCAAGCGCGCTTTGCTCAGGCTGAGCTGTATCCTCTGCGTTTTCCACCGGCGCTTTCTTTTTTCTGCTCGCACGTTTGCGCTTTGGTTTTTCTTCGACGGCTTCGGCTTCGGTCGCTGAAGTCTCCACCTCGTCGGGCTTTTCAGCCTTCTTTCTTCGAACTCGCTTGGGTTTTTCTGCTTTTTCTTCCGCGATGTCTGGCGCTTCTGCGCCTGCCTCAGCCTCTGTCTCTGATTGCCCCTCGGTCTGTGTCTCCGTCTCGGGCGTTTCAGCCTCAGACGGGACGTCTTCGCCGGTGCTCTCATCAGAGGTCGTTGTCGTCTCCTGGCTTTGGTCTTCGGCGCTGTCTGATCGGCTCTTCCGCCGTCTCCGTCTCCGACGCCGTTTCTTTTGCCTTGGCTCTTCGCCCTCCTCTGACGCAGGGCTCGTGTCTTCCTCCTGTACTTCTTCGACGTCCTCGAGGTCATCCATGAGAGAGCTATCGACCGACACCACCGGCGCCGCGTCGGGCACAGAGCGCGTGGCTGTTTTGAATTTCTCAATCGCGAAATCAGGGCTGATTAGGCCCACGTCACCCTCCACCCTGACAGACAAACCGTAGCGGGCCTCGATCTGCGCCACATGCTCGCGTTTCTGATTCATCAGAAAGTTGGCGATGCCCACAGGGCATTTGACCAGCACCTCTTTGGAACGGCGACGCACGCCCTCTTCCTCGATCTGGCGCAGGATTGACAGTGCGAGGTTGTCATCGGACCGAATAAGACCGGTTCCGTGGCAATGTGGGCAGGGCTGCGTCGTGGCTTCAATCATGCCCGGTCGCAACCGTTGGCGGCTCATTTCAAGCAAGCCGAACCCGGAAATCCGGCCAACCTGAATGCGCGCGCGATCAGACTTCAGACGGTCCTTGATGCGTTTTTCAACGGCACTGTTATTTTTGCGCTCATCCATATCGATGAAATCGACCACAATCAGACCGGCCAGATCGCGCAGACGCAACTGGCGTGCCACCTCTTCCGCGGCCTCCAAATTGGTCTTGAGCGCGGTTTCTTCGATGGAGCCCTCTTTCGTTGCGCGCCCAGAGTTCACGTCAATAGCGACAAGGGCCTCGGTGACGCCGATCACGATGTAGCCGCCTGATTTCAGCTGCACCGTCGGGTTGAACATGGCGCCCAGGTAGCTTTCCACCTGATATCGCGCGAACAGCGGGAGGCCATCGCCGTAGTGTTTCACGTTCTTGGCGTGGGACGGCATGATCATCTTCATAAAGTCCTTGGCCACGCGGTAGCCCGCCTCGCCTTCCACCAAGACCTCATCAATCTCGCGATTGTAGAGATCTCGGATAGACCGTTTGATCAGATTGCCTTCCTCGTAGATCTGCGCAGGCGCAATGGATTTCAGTGTCAGCTCCCTGATCTGCTCCCACATGCGCTGTAGGTACTCATAATCGCGTTTGATCTCTGATTTGGTGCGCTTTGCACCCGCCGTGCGCACGATCAGGCCCGCGCCTTGCGGCACGTCAATCTCGGTTGCGATCTCTTTGAGCTTTTTGCGGTCGGCCGCGTTGGTGATCTTGCGGCTGATGCCGCCACCGCGGGCTGTATTGGGCATCAAAACGCAGTACCGTCCCGCGAGCGACAGATACGTCGTCAGGGCAGCGCCCTTGTTGCCGCGCTCTTCTTTGACCACCTGGACCAGCAGGATCTGGCGGACCTTGATCACTTCCTGAATTTTGTACCGGCGCTGGCGTGGCTTTCTGGGCGGGCGAATATCATCTTGATCATCGTCATCCGCGACAGCCTCAATGGTGTCGTCTTTTTCGGCCGCGTTGGAGCGCTTGCTCGACCGACGCCGGCGTCCTCTTGAGCGAGGCTTGGTGTCTGGCTCCGCCGCGTCTTCATCTGTCTCGCTTTGGCCGTCCTTGGATGCCTCTTGATCCTCTGCGTCGTCCTCGGACGCATCCGATGTTTCATCATCGGCCTCAGACTCAGAGGCGTCTTCTGCAGCCTCGTCATCATTTTCGTCGCTATCGTCTTCGTCGTGCGCCGGTGTTTCGACTGGGGTCTCCGCGACCGTTGTCATCGGAGACAGTCCTTCGCCTTCCTCTCCGGCTTCGTCGTTATCTTCATCAAGCTCGATGGTTTGCATGCCATCGATCTCTTCGGATTGGACGACTGCGTCATCGGCGTCTGTCTTAGCCGCTTTGCTGGACCTGCGTTTCTTTGGTTTGGCGTCTTCTTCGTCATCCCGTGCGCGAATAGCTTCTGCATAGGCGCGTTCTTCTTCTAAAAGCGCCTCACGGTCTGCGACGGGGATCTGGTAATAGTCCGCGTGGATTTCGGAAAACGCGAGGAAACCATGCCGGTTGCCGCCGTAATCTACAAATGCCGCCTGTAGTGACGGCTCCACCCTGGTGACTTTTGCTAGGTATATATTGCCAGCAAGTTGGCGTTTATTTTCGGACTCAAAGTCAAACTCATCAACCTTGTTTCCATCGACCACCACGACGCGGGTCTCTTCCGCGTGGGTGGCATCGATAAGCATCTTTTTTGCCATATTGGATTATCATGAGCGCGCACATCGATGGCCCGCCTTGTAGGGCGAGGGTTCAACGGCGGCATTGTCCTTGGGGCGATGGAATGCACGAAATCTGGACGCTCTTCCCGAACGTCGAGGCAAATTGCCTGAGATTGTCGCACGCGCTTCATCGCGGTTCTTCTTCTCCGATGCCGTGACCGACATCATTGCTCGCTCTGGGCTGCCTACAAAAGGGCGCCTGAGCCATCTATCAGCCGGAAAACCGGCATCATCCTCCTGCTTGTCCCACGGGAATGTCTGATCCTGCGTTGGGCATAAGCAGCGAAACTCTCAACCGGGTGACAACGTTGCCGCCCGATAGGTAACACCTAATGCGTCATGTGGTGACATTTCAATGAAAAACTCATCCGAAGATGCGAATGGAAGGCAAAGCTACAGATAGTCAGCCCGCTGCAATCCATATTTTGCCATTTTCTCGTTCAACGTCCGGCGTGGCAGGCAGAGCTCATCCATAACCGATGCGATAGAGCCTTTGTGACGCCGCATCGTGTTGTCGATCAGCATGCGCTCAAACGCTTCGACGTATTCTTTGAGCGGTTTGCCTTCGGTCGTCATCACAGGCTGCATTTCCTGATGATCCGACATCAGAAGAGAGGCAATCGTGCCGCTTCCTCTGCGCGCCTGCAGGACAGCGCGTTCGGCCACATTGATGAGCTGGCGCACGTTACCCGGCCATGGTGCCTGCAAGAGCTGCGCTGCTTCCTGAGCGTTCACTTGAGGCGCCTCACATCCGTAGTCTTCGGCGAATTGATCGGAAAAGCGCGTGAACAGCGTCAAGATATCTTCGCCCCGCTGGCGCAGCGGCGGGATCGTGATACGCAAGCTGGCCAGGCGATAAAACAGGTCTGGGCGCAGGGCATCTTCACAGGTGCGATCTTGCTCTTGTAGATTGCAAATCGCCACGATCCGGGTCTCGGGCGGTGTGCCTTCGTCATTGATGAATGTCAGCAACCGGGCTTGCGCCGTATCAGAAAGCGCTTCGATATCTTCCAGCACAAGCGTGCCGCCCCGCGCCTCTTCAGCTGCAGGCAATTGATTGTCTTCGGGGTTCATCGGGCCAAAGAGCCGTTTGAGCAACATGTCTTCTTCAAAGGCCGCGCAGGGCACCAGGACAAACTTCTTGCCAGCGCGTGCACCAACCGCGTGCAACGCGTGCGCAACGAGAGTTTTGCCGGTTCCGGTCTCGCCATCGATCAAAACGTGATTGTCGGCCTGGCCGAGATCGAGCACGTCCTCCTTGAGACGATCCATCGCCGGGCTCGCACCGATCAATTTGCGCATCAACTGGCCGCCATCGGACAGCTCTTTGCGCAGCGCCCTTGCATCCAACGTCATCCGGCGCGCATTCGCCGCCTTTTTGGCCAGCTCGCTCATGCGATCTGGGTTGAACGGCTTTTCCAGGAAATCAAAGGCGCCAATGCGCATCGCTTCCACCGCCATGGGAACATCGCCGTGGCCGGTGATCATAATGACAGGCAGGGAGCTGTCAGAGCCCATGAGTTTTTTGAGAAACTGCATGCCGTCCATGCCTGGCATTTTTATGTCCGTGACGACGATGCCGGGATAATCGGGGCCCAGGATCTTCAACGCGTCTTCGGCACTTGGAAAAGCTTCCGTGTCGTATCCAGACAGTGCCAGCCACTGGCTGATGGATTGGCGCATGTCGCGCTCATCATCGACAATCGCGATCTTCATGGCGTTAGGCATTGATCCACTCCAAATTCCCCAAGCATTCGGTCTCGGGTTATCACTCCGCAGCCGCAGAACTTTGCGACAATATTGGCAGCTGCATCTCAAATACAGCTCCGCCCGCTGCTGCATTTCGCGCCGTAAGACGCCCGCCCAAGTCGTTTACGATGCCTGACGAAATGGCAAGCCCCAGTCCGACGCCTTCACCAGGCTCTTTTGTTGTGTAAAACGGCTCAAAAAGGTTCTCGATATCTTCAAGGCCCACTCCGTTGTCGCGCACCGTCAGCGACGCTGTCTCCCCTGCGGCCAAGATGATATCCACCTCCGCGTTCTTGTTGGCCTCTGTGGCATCTAACGCGTTGCGCAACAGGTTGATCATGACCTGTTCAATGCGGACACGATCACCCATCACAACCACATCGTCATCGGGAATAGACCGGGTGATGATCACCTGTCGCTGGCGCAGTTGCGGCTCCATCATCGCAAGTGCGGAATGCAGCGCATCGCCCATGTTTACAGGGGCAAGGTCATCTCCTGAGGCGCGCGCATAGGATTTGAGCTGCCGCGTGATGGCGCCCATGCGCTCAATGAGATCATCAATGCGTTGAAATGACGAAACGGCCTCTTCTGGGCGGTTGCGGTTTAACAAAAGACGCGCGCCGGCCAGGTAGGTTTTCATTGCCGCCAGGGGTTGGTTCAGCTCATGACTGACCGCGGCAGACATCTCACCCAAGGCGGCCAGTTTTGAGCTTTGCGCAAGGGTTTGCTCGGCCACGGCAAGGTTCTCTTGCACCCTCTGACGTTCGGCGATTTCCCGCTGTAGCCGCGCGTTCAATTGGCGAAGCTCTGCCGATTCCTCTTGCGCAACCGCCATGCGCCGCGTTGATTTTCGGTTCAGAAAGTAAAACGCCAGCGCCAGCAGGATGGCAAACACCATAATCTCGATCGCCAACACGCCGTTTACGCGCTCCCGAACGCTAGAATAGGTCGTAAAGCTAGAAATCCGCCATCCGCGGAACGCAACGCGGCCGTCGCTGCGCATCACGGCCTGACCACTTACATAAGCGTCGGGGGGCACGGTGTTCCAATCTGCTGTCGCTTGAATAGCCCTCTGGATGGCGCCTGTGGCTGGCGTGGCGAACAAGGCCTCTTGGGGTGTTTTGCCGCGCCATAATGGTTCCGTTGCCAGAATAATGCTTCCTTCTGAGTCTGTGACCAGAACAGCATCAGAGATCCCGGCCCACGCGCGTTCAAATTTGTTGAGATCCACCTCAACCAAAATGACCCCCGCCAGCCCTGCTTGTGTCTCCACGCGTCGGGAATAGAAAAACCGAAACCGATTAGCTTCGTCTTCTATTGCGTTGAAAATGTTGTCATTGGATCGAAGCGCCTCAATGAAAACCGGGGACGTGGCGTAAGACACACCAATCGACTCGCGATCCGTGGACGCAACCACGCGCCCGTCGCGCCCCAGCAAAGTCAGCGACGCCGCCGAGATCTCTTCTTTGAATGTAATGAGACGTTGTGACGACAGCGTGAAATCAGAACTTGCCAGAGCCGAAATCAGCGCAGGGTCGCGGGACAAAAGCTGTGGAACGATGGCGTTTTGTCGAAGTTCACTGAGCAAGTTACCCGCGTAGAGAACGAGCCGCAGTTCGGCTCGGTTTCTAGTTCTCTCCGTAAACCGATCGGTCAGATAATAATTGGTCACCGCAATCGTTGCGATGGCAATGACGAGCAGCGAAAAAAGATAAAAGCGAGCGCGCCAACTGAGAGACGGCATGCGCCCTCGTCTCACAGCCCGTGCACGCGACCTTGCGCGCCAATTCAACATGTTCTTCATAGCGCCATGATACGCAGGAGAGCGGTGCGGCTCAAGCAGTCAGGTTGGGTTTTATGCGGTTTGCAGCGATCCAATGAGCGAGTCAAAAAGAACGCGCCCTTCTGTGTTTCCATGCACCGGATCTGCCATGCGTTCTGGATGTGGCATCATGCCAAGAACGCGACGGTTTTCCGAAAGTATGCCAGCGATATCGTTGAGCGATCCGTTGGGATTATCCACGTAGCGAAACGCGACGCGACGATCGCTCTCTAGCCCGGCAAGTGTGTCAGGATCGGCAAAGAAATTGCCGTCATGATGCGCGATAGGAATTGTAATCGCATCGCCCTCAGCGTAGCCGGACGTATATGCACTTTCTGAGGTTTCCACTTTCAAATCAATGGCTTTGCAAATGTACTTCAATTTTGCATTGCGCAAAAGTGTGCCGGGCAAAAGCCCCGTTTCGCATAGGACCTGAAACCCATTGCAAATGCCCAGGACATAGCCGCCCCGGTCTGCATGGCTTTTGACAGCTCGGCAAATCGGGGAATTTGCCGCGATGGCACCGCACCGCAGGTAGTCGCCAAAGGAAAATCCGCCCGGAACACCGACGACATCCACACCTGCCGGGATCTCAGTGTCTTTGTGCCATACCATGGAAACCTTTGCGCCCGCGTCTTCAAAGGCGACTTTCATGTCTCGATCACAATTTGATCCCGGAAAGACCACAACAGCTGCATGCATCACGCGATCTCCACGGAATAGCTTTCGATGACTGTATTGGCGAGAAGCTTCTCACACATGTCTTTGACGCGCGCCTCGGCCTTGTCTTTGTCGGTCTCGGTCAGGTCCAGCTCGATCACCTTGCCCTGCCGAACACCTTCGACGCCATCAAACCCCAAAGAGCCGAGCGCGTGACGCACGGCCTCTCCTTGCGGGTCCAAAACCCCGTTCTTTAACATGACATGCACACGTGCCTTCATCGCTCGCCCCCTTTTAATGCCCTGCCTGCACAGGGCGCTGATGGCCAAAGGCTCAGTTGATGAGCGTTGGCCGTGAAAGCTGTGTCGCATTCTTGGGCATAACGCCCAGACGCTTGGCCACTTCCGAATATGCATCTGTCAAAGACCCCAGATCGCGACGGAAGACATCCTTGTCGAGCTTTTGACCGGTCTCAATATCCCACAAGCGACAGCTGTCCGGGCTGATCTCATCGGCCACGATCAGACGCATAAATTCGCCCTCGTACACGCGACCAATCTCAATTTTGAAATCAACCAGCCGGATGCCCACGCCGTACATGATGCCCGACATGAAATCATTCACCCGCAAGGCCAGGCTCAGGATATCGTCCATGTCCTGCTGGCTGGCCCAGCCGAATGCCGCAATGTGCTCTTCTGTGACAAGCGGGTCGCCCAAATCGTCGTTCTTCAGACAATATTCCACGATCGGGCGTGGCAGCTGCGTGCCCTCATCCATGCCAAGACGCTTGGACATTGTGCCGGCCGCGTAGTTGCGCACGATCACCTCCAGCGGGATAATCTCACACGCGCGCACCAGCTGCTCGCGCATATTGAGCCGCTTCATGAAGTGGTTTGGGATGCCGACACTGGTCAAGCCTGTCATGAAGTATTCGCTGAGCATATTATTAAGCACGCCCTTGCCTTCAATGACGTCTTTCTTTTCGGCATTAAAGGCCGTGGCATCATCTTTGAAATACTGCACGATTGTGCCCGGTTCGGGCCCCTCGAACAGTGTTTTTGCTTTGCCTTCGTAGATTTTTTTGCGCCGCGCCATCGGGTCCTCAAAGCTGATCCTGGCGAAGCGGTCGGCCCGCCATCTGCTTGGCCGCGTCCTAGGCCAATTATCAGATCATTGCAAGAACAACCAAAGCGCAAAGCCCGCCCTTGCGCCCCTTGCGCGCAGCGGCCATATCATAAGGCAAGACAGTGCCAATGAAGGAGCCGCGCCATGTCCACATTCGATGACCGCGAAAATGCGTTTGAGAACAAGTATGCCCATGATCAGGAAATGCAGTTCAAAGCGGAGATGCGCAGAAACAAGCTGGTGGGTCTCTGGGCGGCGGAACTCATGGGCAAGACGGGCGATGATGCCGATGCTTATGCCTTGGAGGTGGTGAAATCGGACTTCGAAGAAGCGGGCATTGAGGATGTTGTGCGCAAGGTCGCAAGCGATGTCGGTGATTTGGCGGACGCAGATACGATCCGTGGCAAGATGGATGAGCTTTTGAGCGTGGCCAAAAATCAGATTATGAGCGAAGTGTAAGTTACTGTAAAAATTCCATAAAAGCACCGCATGGTTTGACGCCATGCGGTGCTTTTTCGTCTTAGTGCAAGGATTTCTCATAATCTACATGAAGCATTCTCATTTGATTACGCGCGCGAGGCGTGGGATTTCGGATGCAGAATTTGAAAGGATGGTTCATGGAAAACGCGTTTACCCGTATGGTGGCCGAGCGGGATTGGATCCTGGCAGACGGCGCAACCGGGACAAACCTGTTCAACATGGGTCTGACATCGGGTGACGCGCCTGAGATGTGGAATGAAGAGCACCCAGACCGGATTGAAAAGCTTTACTCCATGGCCGTCGACGCCGGGAGTGATCTTTTCCTCACCAATTCGTTCGGCGGAAATGCGTCGCGGTTGAAGTTGCACGGCGCAGAAAAGCGCGCTCGAGAGCTGTCTCGGATGTCTGCCGAAATTGGCCGCGAGGTTGCTGACCGCCAGTCTCGCGATGTGATCGTTGCGGGCTCTGTGGGCCCCACCGGTGAAATCATGGCCCCGATGGGGGAGTTGACCCATGAATTGGCCGTGGAGATATTTCACGAACAAGCCGAAGGGTTGAAAGAGGGCGGCGCGGATGTGCTGTGGCTTGAGACCATTTCCGCACCCGAAGAATATCGCGCCGCCGCTGAGGCGTTCTCCCGCACGGATATGCCGTGGTGTGGCACGATGAGTTTTGATACGGCGGGACGCACGATGATGGGTGTAACGTCTGCCGCGCTGTCTGGCATGGTCGAAAAACTTGATTACAAGCCCGTCGCGTACGGGGCCAATTGCGGTGTTGGATCCTCTGATTTGCTGCGAACGGTATTGGGCTTTTCTGCTCAAGGCACAGAGCGCCCGATCATTGCGAAAGGCAACGCGGGCATTCCCAAATACGTTGATGGAAATATTGAGTATGACGGCACGCCAGATCTGATGGCGGACTACGCCGTTCTGGCGCGCGATGCGGGCGCAAAGATCATCGGCGGATGCTGCGGCACCATGGCAGAGCATCTTTTCAAAATGCGCGAGGCGCTTGAGACGCGGCCAAAGAGCGAGCGCCCGGGCCTCGAAATGATTGTCGACAAGCTTGGCGCGTTTTCGTCTGCTTTGGATGGCACCGAAGAAGGCGCCCCTGCCCCGCGGAGAGAACGCTCAAGGCGTCGGCGCGCAGCAGTAGGTTGATCCAAAACAATGTCGGTGAAGACGTGCTGCCGCTTTGTGGTTCGCGCAAAGATCAAAACAAACTGAGTTGATCCCCGGCGCGTTCGGGCCTTTTGAACAAATCTGTGCGCAGGTCTGGTAAATCAGAAGACAGATCCAAACGGCGAATGGCACGCTGAAATCGCGCAGCAATCACCTGCGCATAAGGTCCCTCACCCCGCAGTCTTCTGTGCCAATCTGAGGCGTAATCCTGACCGTCATGCATGTCGCGCACGAGGCCCATCACTCGGCTGGCACGATCCGGATAGTGGGTGGCCAACCATTCCTGGAACAACTCTGACACCTCCAAAGGCAGCCGCAGCATCACCCAAGAGGCCGCCTGCGCACCGGCGTCTTTTGCAGCTGTCAGCATCGCTTCCAATTCATGGTCCGTCAGGCCCGGGATGATAGGAGACGTGAGCACGCGCACTGGGATCCCCGCCGCGCTCAAGCGTTCAATCATCTGCAACCGGCGCTTGGGAGACGGCGCACGAGGCTCCATTTTACGGCTGAGAACAGGATCCAGAGTGGTGAGGGAAATGCCTACGCGTGCAAGGCCACTGGACGCCATGTCAGAGAGAATATCGATGTCACGCTCCACCAATGTGCCTTTTGTGACGATGCCCACAGGATGACGAAACTCTTTTAGGACCTTTAGACAGTCCCGCATGATTTCGTACGTCTTTTCAATGGGCTGATAGGGATCTGTGTTGGTCCCGATGGCCAACGTCGCCGGTCGATATCGCGGCTTGCGCAGCTCCCTGTCCAAAACACGCGCGGCGTCCGGTCGCGCAACAAGCTTCGTTTCGAAATCTAGGCCCGCTGAAAGGCCAAGCCATGCGTGACTGGGCCGTGCAAAACAGTAAATGCAGCCATGCTCACACCCGCGATAGGGGTTGATTGATCGGTCAAACGACAGATCCGGAGAGCGGTTATATGTGATGATCGAACGTGGTTGCTCTTCGGTCACGCTGGTGCGCACCAGTTTGCTTTCTCCCTCATCGTCCCAGCCATCACTTTC
>CAKZYL010000290.1 GCA_937884705.1 uncultured Roseovarius sp.
GGAACGCATGGTGGTGCGGGATAAGATGGCAGAGGCAGATATGAACGCCGCCATGGGCCGCATCACGCCCACGCTGACGCTGTCGGATGTGGGTGCAACGGATCTGGTGGTGGAGGCGGCAACCGAGCGGGAGACCGTGAAACAGGCGATTTTTGAGGATTTGCTGCCGCATCTGAAGCCCCACACGATTCTGACGTCGAACACGTCCTCCATCTCTATCACCCGGCTGGCCAGCGGCACGGACCGGCCGGAGAAATTCATGGGGTTTCATTTCATGAACCCGGTTCCTGTGATGCAGTTGGTGGAGCTTATTCGTGGCATTGCCACAGATCAGGAGACCTATGCCGCATGCCATGAGGTGGTGGCCACGCTTGGCAAGACCGCCGCCAGTGCGGAGGATTTTCCCGCCTTCATCGTGAACCGCATTCTGATGCCGATGATCAATGAGGCGGTCTATACGCTCTATGAAGGTGTGGGCAATGTGACCTCTATCGACACGTCCATGAAGCTCGGCACAAATCACCCGATGGGGCCTTTAGAGCTGGCAGATTTTATCGGGCTCGACACGTGTCTGGCGATCATGAACGTGCTGCATGACGGGCTCGCGGACACCAAGTATCGCCCCTGCCCTTTGCTGACAAAATACGTGGAAGCGGGCTGGCTGGGCCGCAAAACGGGCCGCGGCTTTTACGATTATCGCGGTGAAGTACCGGTGCCCACGCGGTAGCTCAAACGGCAGGACACGCGCGCCAATCTCATTCAGAATTGATGCAGCCGGCCCGATCCGCCGCAGGTGTAGCAACGCTCAAGCCTGTTGCCAAAGCACGCGGTGCACCGCTCTTTGATCGGCATGCCGAGCCTGTCTTTTCGGGTGGTGACATACCCGGTTCCGCTGCAAAATTGGCAGGGCACGCGGCCTGAGCCGCCACATCTGTGACAGACGCGGACGAAATCAGGTGTTTTGGTTTTGGCCTTCTGTGTTTTGGTATTTGGCGTAGTGTGCATGGCAGCGCTCCCCAGCGACTTTCGGCACATTACGGGGAAAATATGGCGAGTTTGGGGCGTTTAAAATTTGAACGATCTGCGATGCGAATCGAGGGGGCGTGCTGCCAGCGCTATCCCTCTGCGTCACCAAGCGCCAGCGTATGAGCGCGCAGCCAGGCCATAAAGCCCCGCGGGTCAGTGTGCAAAAGCGCCATATCTTCGTCAGAAATGGGTTCACCCACGATTGGCTTTTGCGGGGCATTGCAGCTGTTGACCACTTCATGCAGCAAAAGGCCCTGACGAAGGGTGGCCGAAATTCGGTTGGCCATCTGATAGGCGCGGGAGTTTCCGCCGGGGAAAAAGATCGGCACAACGCGCGCCCCGGAGCGTCGGATCATCTGCGCTGTGAAGACATTCCATTCCCGCTCCAGCGCGGGGCCGAACATGCTGTCTGACGAGGCCACAACGCCAGATGGGAAAACACTGACCAGCCCGCCTTCTTTGAGGTGGGCCATGGCCTGGGCGCGCATTTCCACGGATTTGCGCTGCGCGTCAGGTTCGTGCGGGAAGGGCACCGGGATCATGTAGGATGACGCCACCTCATCAATTCCGGTCAGAAGCGCGCGCGTCAGAATTTTGTAATCCGTGCGCCTGCGCCCGATGAGATCCGCCAGGATCATCCCGTCCACCAACCCATGGGGGTGGTTGGCGACGATAACGACTGGGCCATTCAAGGGGATCAGATCGATCTCTTCCTGCGGCGTCAGCAGCGGGATGCCCATGGTATCGAGGGCCGCGCGCCAAAAAGGCTGACCTGACGGGGCGCCTTTTTTCTCAAAGGCGCGGATCATCTTGACGATTGTGACCTTGCCGGTGAGCCATTCAATTGTGCGAATGCAAAACGAGGTGAACGTCGCGTCGAAGGAATTGGCATAGGTCAGGCTGCGGCGGTCATACTTGGTAAACGTCACCGGGCCGGCGGCGTGTTGTCCCGCACTGCTTTGGGTCTGATCCTGCTTGAGATCCGCCACCTGGTTCATCCCCACCCATGCACCACCCCCCATACGGGCGGTTCTACATCTCTTCGCCGAACCGGTCAGCCACCAGCGTTTCGATGGCCCCGGCCATGGCGGCCGCCTCCGGCCCCCAGACGCGCACGTCAATAGTCTTTCCTTTGGACGCTGCCAACATCAAAAGGCCCATGATGCTGTCAGCACCGCTGGATTGTCCGTCATGGGAAATCTCGGCACGGGCGTCAAACCCCTCGGCCACTTCGACCAGCTTGGCCGCGGCACGCGCGTGCAGGCCTTTTTCATTCACAATCGTCATCTGCCGGGAAACCGTCTCGGTCATCGCTTTGGGAACTTCACTGTCTCTCGAGGCTAGTCGGCGCTGACGACATGGCTGTTGATGTATTTTCGTCCTGCATCCATAGCGGCGCTGGCCGCCGCTGCAACATCCATGTTCCGGGATTTGGCAAGTTTGATCAACATCGGCAGATTTGCCCCGTAGAGGATACGACGGTTTTCCGGCTGACAGGCCTTGAGGGACAGGTTGGAAGGCGAGCCGCCGAACATATCCGTCACGATCACCACACCGTCCCCTTCATCCACGTCATTGGCGGCGTGGCAAATTTCATCTTGCTTGGTGCCACGATTGCAATCGCTCTCAATCGTGATGCCGCGCAGGCCATGCTGCGGGCCGACAACATGCTCAATGGCCTTGACGTATTCGCCGGCAAGACCGCCATGGGCTACAATCACAATCCCGATCACTCTTTAACGTCTCCTACACTCGCGGGGCCATTTGGCCTAGCTTGAAGTGAGTTTTGCTGCGGCGCGGCGCGCTCTAACTCGCGATGTCTTATAGACACCCGCCAGCCCGTTTCTGCAAGTGCATTGGTCAGAGTTTCTGCCATAACAACACTGCGATGTTGCCCTCCAGTGCAGCCAAATCCGATCGCGAGATAGGGTTTGCCGGCGGCCACATATGCTGGAAGGAGAAGGTGGGCGAGATCCACAACTTTATCGCGAAACGCCTCAAAGCGGGGATCGGTGGTCACGTAGCGCACCACGTCTGCGTCGCGCCCGTTCAATCCGCGCAGGTTTTCATCCCAGTAGGGGTTCTTTAGAAACCGGCAATCAAGCACCATGTCGAGGCCCCGCGGCAGCCCGCGCTTGTAAGAAAAGGAATGCACAGTGAGCGCAATGGGCGCCGACCCTTGAGGCGCAAACCATCGGGCCAAATCCCCGCGCAGATCATTGGGCGACATGTCTGACGTATCCAGCAGCAGGTCGGCGCGCGCCTTGATCGGGGCGAGAAGATCCAATTCCCGGTCGATCCCCAAATCCGGGCTGTCGGCGGGGGCCAGGGGATGGCGGCGGCGCGTCTCGGAAAACCGGCGTAGGAGCACATCGCGGTTGCAATCGAGATAGAGCACCTGAAGTTCGGCATCCTGGCCCGAGCCCAGACGATCGATGACCTCGATCAGACCGAAGGTGGAAAAATCGCGGTTGCGCGTGTCTATTCCCAAGACCAGCGGTTTGTCCGGCCCTTGCCCATCGAACAAGCGGGGCACCAGTGACAGGGGAAGATTGTCGATCGCCTCATATCCCAGATCCTCCAACGAACGGATCGCCGTGGACCGACCAGCGCCCGATGGGCCCGTCACCAGCACAATGCGTGGCGCGCCATCGGTCTGTTTATCGCTCATATCTTCGGTCTGCATGGTGTTTTAGCCGCGGGTCTAGGCCTCTCGCTGTCCCCTTAGATATGTCGCTATGGCCGCGGGAAAATGAGGCAGCTCAGATTTTCTTAAAACAGGGATTGGAAGACCTGAAATGTTGTGGCTGTGCCACGGGGGAAGGCGCTCGGTTTCCGGGGTGTTCATGTCCACGATGAGGGCCAGGGGCTGCGCCCCCGCGGCGGGGACACGCAGGAGGCCAACTTCGCGCGCTTCGATGAGGCCGCGCAGCCGATCGGGCGCGTTGGCCCAGAGCGTATCGCCCTCGCGCCAGACCTCTGTGCGGTCATCGGCGACAAGGGCGCACCCAAGGGCCATCAATTGAAGGGCCAGGCCGGACTTGCCGGAACCCGAAGCGCCCTGAATGAGCACGGCGCGGCCTTCTAGGGCCACGCAACTGGCGTGTAGGAGGTCTTTGTCAGAGGAGTACGGGCGCAATGGGTCTGCGCCCCCTGTCATGTTTATACAGGCAGGCCGACGACGAAGCGGGCCCCAAGCGGGTCAGATGTGGCATCGACATCGGTGGGGCGGATGTTTTCCGCCCAGATCACACCGTCATGGGCTTCGACAATCTGTTTTGAGATAGACAAACCAAGGCCTGAATTGTTACCGAAGTCCTTTTCAGAGCGCTGAGAGTAGAACCGTTGGAAGATCTTCTTAAGCGCCTGATCGGGTATGCCAGGCCCGGTGTCTTCCACCACGGCGACAACGCGGTTTTCGCGACGACGCGCCCAGATCCGAATGGCATCGCCATCTTCGCAAAAGCTGATCGCGTTGGTGATGAGGTTGACAAAGACCTGCGCCAGGCGCCCCTCAAGACCCGTGATGATGATCGGCTCATCGGGGAAATCGGTGATGAACTCGACCCCTTTCTTATCGGCCTCCTCAGAGAGGTATTGCGACAGGTTGGAAAGCATGACGAGCAGATCGAAGCTTTCTTGCTCTTCTTTGACCAATTCGCTGTCGAGCCGCGACGCATTGGAGATATCGCTCACGAGACGATCCAGACGGCGCACGTCATGCTCGATCACATCAAGCAATTTCATGCGCTGATCGTCGCGTTTCGCCAGGCGCATGGTCCCCACTGCAGAGCGCAGAGAGGCCAGCGGGTTCTTAATCTCATGGGCCACATCGGCCGCAAATTGTTCGTTGCCTTCGATCCGGTGATAGAGCGCGCCAACCATGCCCCTCAAGGCCCCGCTTAATCGCCCGATTTCATCCGGGCGCGCGGTGAGATCGGGAATGCGAATGCGCCCGCCCGAGCTGGTGCTGTTCTTGCGGTTGCGCGCGCCTCCAACCTCTGCGGCGGACGCCAATTCGGCTAGGGGGTTGGAGATGGTCGAGGCCAGGATCAAGCTGAGCCCGACGGACACCAAGGTGGCCACGAGGAACATCTGCAACACGCCTTCGCGCTCGCTGCGAATGAGATAGTCAATCTCGCCCCCGACGCTGGCCATCGCCACCACGCCCACGGGCGTTTTGCCCTGCATGATCGGTGCCACAACAGTAAAGGTGGCCGCATCGCCACTCGCGGATCGCACAACCTTGGGTTCGTTGCTAAGAACCACAGGCAGTAAAGCCCGGGCCTGATCCACGATACTCAGGGGGATTTGGCGTTCCGATGGCGTGGAAAATGGCGCTGAGATCTTGCTCCAAACCCAGGAGATCAGATTTATGATGTAGGTGGGCTGGCGGTCTTTTGTGCCCATCTCCTCGCTCATCAGCTTGCCAGCCAGGCGCCCTTCTGTGTCAAACACGAATAGGGTCACGCCATCCCTGAGATTGATGCCTGCAAGGGTGTCATCCACATCTACGCCGTCGCCTGTCACGAGGTCGACCGGCGCTGCGGCTGGCAACTGTGCCTCAAAGACATCGGCGATCAGAATGGTCTCACCCTCAAGGGCGTTGGCGTGCTGCTGTGCCAGGCCTTCGCGGGACGCATTCAGATACAGAATACCCGCCACCAGAATGTTCAAGGCGATCAGGTTGAAGGTGATAATTTTTCGGGTCAGCGACGAGCCTGTCGTAGAAAAGTACCCGCGCTTTTCACGGCGCAGGCGCACTTCGTCTTCCACAACGTCCTGAGGCGAGACGAAATCGTCTCCCAGGACGACGGCGTCGTCGTCGATCAGTGGATGGTCACGCACGGGCTGTCCCTCTGCTTTGCACCCTATTCTTCGTTGTATCGATATCCGATGCCGTAGAGCGTTTCTATCGCAGAGAATTCATCGTCCACCATGCGCATCTTTTTGCGCAAACGTTTGATGTGGCTGTCGATCGTCCGGTCATCAACATAGACCTGATCATCATAGGCCACGTCCATCAATTGATCGCGGGATTTCACGAAGCCAGGACGCTGCGCCAGCGCCTGAAGCAGCAGAAACTCTGTCACGGTCAAAGACACATCTGCGCCCTTCCATGTCACAGCATGGCGCAGTGGATCCATACGCAGCTCTCCGCGCTCAATAACTTTGTGCTCGTCAGTTTCCGCAATCATCTCACCGGAATTGGCCTCTTGGCGGCGCAAAAGCGCACGAATACGCTCCACCAACAGGCGCTGCGAGAACGGCTTTTTGACGTAGTCATCGGCGCCCATACGAAGGCCCAGAACCTCGTCGATCTCATCGTCTTTGGAGGTGAGGAAGATGACTGGCATTGATGTTTTCTGGCGCAAACGCTGCAACAGATCCATGCCGTCCATGCGCGGCATCTTAACGTCAAGCACGGCCATATCGGGCAACTTTTTGCTGAACGCATCAAAGGCCTGCTGACCGTCATTATATGTTTCGACTTCGAACCCTTCGGCCTCGAGCGTCATGGATACGGATGTCAGAATATTTCTGTCATCGTCCACCAAGGCGATCTTGGACATGATTATTTTCCTTATAACTGCTCTGTTTGCCTGTTTTTTTCCGTCACTATGGTCATTTTTGGCCGTTTCAATCAATGCAAAAGTGTGATTCGCCCCCGCGAGCGTGTCCAATCTGCCGCTAAAATGCCTACTATTGACTAAATTGACTCACTTTTCTGCTGCAGATTTTAAGCGTTTCGTCAGAGCGCGGCTTTGATTGCGCTAACTTGCAAGTGATGGCGCTAACGTGCTGACAGCGCCCTATTCTTTCTGAAATGCGCCATGTTATGACCATGATAGGTGCACACGGTATGCCGTGCTGTACCGAGTTTTAAAGGCGGGAAAACGGGATCCAAACTTCACCGCCGATGTTTCATGCTGCGGGTGCAGCCAGCGTTGTCAGGGAGATTGAACAGTATGGCATTTGGACGGGTAAACCCTAATTTTCAGCTGGAAGATCAAGGCATAACGGGGCTTGAAGCCGCGCATTACAACCTGATTGAACCCGCTCTGATCGAAGCTGCACTGCAAAATGGTGAGGGCAAGCTGGGCAAAGGCGGCACATTTCTGGTGTCGACCGGAAAATTCACGGGCCGCTCTCCCAAAGACAAACACGTCGTCAAGACAGACAGCGTGGCCGATACGATCTGGTGGGAAAACAACGCGGAAATGAGCGCAGATGGGTTCGACGCGCTCTATGATGACATGCTCACGCACATGCAGGGCGGCACATATTACGTGCAAGACCTCATAGGCGGAGCCGACCCGTCGCATTCGATCAATGTTCGCATGATCACCGAGCTGGCTTGGCACGGGCTTTTCATCCGTCACATGTTGCGCCGTCCTGAACGCGAGGCACTCGATCGGTTTGAGGCGGATTTCACCGTGATCAACTGCCCAAGCTTCAAGGCCGATCCGACCAAGCATGGCTGCCGATCCGAAACGGTGATCGCGCTCAACTTTGACCGCAAAACGATCCTGATCGCGGGCACCGAATATGCCGGTGAGAACAAGAAATCCGTGTTCACCCTGCTCAACTACCTGCTGCCGGAAAAAGGCATCATGCCGATGCATTGCTCGGCCAACCATGCCAAGGGCAACCCGGTGGATACGGCCATCTTCTTTGGCCTCTCCGGCACGGGCAAGACAACCCTTTCGGCCGACCCTGAGCGGATCCTGATTGGCGATGACGAACATGGCTGGTCCAAGCGCGGCACATTCAATTTTGAAGGCGGCTGCTACGCGAAAACCATCAATCTGGATCCTGAGGCGGAACCAGAGATCTATGCCACGACCACCAAGTTTGGCACGGTGATCGAGAACATGGTCTATGACGAAGACACGCTGGATCTGGATTTCGAAGATGACAGCCTGACCGCCAATATGCGCTGTGCCTATCCGCTGGAATACATCTCAAACGCGTCCTCGAGCGCGCTTGGCGGGCACCCCAAGAACATCATCATGCTGACATGCGATGCCTTCGGCGTGCTGCCTCCGATAGCGCGGCTTACACCGGCACAGGCGATGTATCACTTCCTCTCAGGCTTCACCGCGAAGGTGGCCGGAACCGAGCGTGGCGTGACAGAGCCGCAACCCACCTTCTCCACCTGCTTTGGCGCGCCCTTCATGCCGCGCAGGCCCGAGGCCTATGGCAACCTGCTGCGCGAGAAAATCGCCAAGCACGGGGCGACCTGCTGGCTGGTGAATACGGGCTGGACCGGCGGCGCCTATGGCACTGGATCGCGGATGCCGATCAAGGCCACCCGCGCCCTGCTCACAGCCGCCCTGGATGGCACGCTGTCAAAAGAGACCTTCCGCAAGGATCCAAATTTTGGCTTCGAAGTGCCCGTGAACGTGCCCGGCGTGCCAGAGGTGCTGCTTGACCCGCGCCGCACCTGGGGCAACCCCGAAGGTTACGACGCGCAGGCCGAAAAGCTGGTCAAAATGTTTGCCGACAATTTTGAGCAATACGTGCCTTACATTGATGAAGACGTGAAAGCCGCCGCCATCGGCTGACCCACGGCGAGGCAGCCCGTCAGGGCTGAAGAGCGCCCCACGAGAATTGACCGCCCTGAGATGGGCGGTTTTTTTACACGCGCTCAAAGGACCACCTCAACCAGCGCGATCCAAAACAGGATCGACAGGATCGAAACGAGCGTGCTGAGCCCAATCGATGTACCGATCTAGGCAGAGGACTTGGCCTTTGGCGGGGCCGCGGTAACACTTAATGTGGCGCAATCAGTGGTGTCTCTGCAAAACAAGCAGTTGGAAGGCTGCTGGACAGCCAAACCACGTGATCCTTCAAACCCCGCGAAGTGTTTATGCCGTCATCCCGGCAGCGTGCTGTCCATCACATAGCGCAGGATATCGACCACCTGCCCCGGCTCGCGCGCCACGGCCAAAGCAGCAGCGTCCACCTCTTTGAGGGCGTGATCATGCTCTGGCGGTTGCAGGATGATCATCGATTTGCCCAGCGCATAGGCGATGCCCGCGTCAAAGGCCGCGTTCCACTGCTTGTATTTGTCACCGAAGCGGACAACCACGACATCCGCTTGCTCAATGCCCTTGCGGGTGCGGATTGCATTGACCATCGCGCCCTTGCGATCGTGCCAGAACTTATTGTCTTCCGCGCCCAGGATCGCCACGCCGCAATCGTCTGAGGCAGCGTGATCCGTCACGGGTGCGCTAAAGCTGACGTCTAGCCCACCCGCCCCCTGCACAATCTGCTCGCGCCAATCGGTGTGGATTTCGCCGCTGAGATATACGTTGAGGGTCATGGCTTGGTCTCCTTCGCTTGCTCGCTAGAGGGATAGCCTGCAAATTCGCGAGGGCAAGCTGAAACGCAGAACGGACACGCCCAAGAGCTGTAACGCGCAATCTAGGGGTCTGGATTAACGCTCTTTGCCTCCGGTCTCGAAGACATTCCTGGGGCGGTCATAGAAGTTCGTGGACCCGCTTTGAGACCCCCGCACATCGGGGGTGCTGAAGTCTGTTTCAATCCCACGTTCCTGCAGAGGATCACCCGGCTCTATGCCCGATTCAAAATTAAAAAAATCGTTGGTGAATTGGGTCACTTTCAAGCCGTCCCAACGGGACTCAGCCTGCACAGGGGAGACCAAAGAGAGGAGCGCCCCCGCGCCGAGAATGGCCGCAGACATGACCGTGATTTTCGCTTTACATCGCATGGAGCACATCCTTGAGGGTTCAGACCGGAGCCTGTCAAAAGCCTATCATTCGATACAAGTAGCACAATGCAGAGCGTGTCACTTAAACGTCATTTTCCAGAACAGCGGGTCGTCACGGTTGAGGCTGCGCAGATGCTTGCGGCGTTTGATGCGCAAAAACTCAGGCACCTCGCGCGTTGGCGTGAAGCAAAAAGATTTCGGCAGCGCCGTATAGAGCGAGCGCGGCGGCAAGGTATAGTCGATCCATTTGAGCTTGGCCCCGGCAAGAGGCTGATGCATGAACACCTGCCCTATCCCAAGGCGATCCCGCAAGAGCATCAAGACCTGCAACATCAAGGCTTTCGCCCAGACCTTATCATACCGGGCGGTGAGCGCCGCCTCATAGGCCTGTGCATTGCGCAGCACGCGCGAGCGCGGGCGGCTTTTGCGCAGTTCCCTGAGATAGCACCGGACATAGCGGAGCCAGTCACTTTGCACCTCTTCGATCAGCGCGGTGTTTGTCTTGGCATCAATATCAAGCCGCGCCCAGGCGAGCGTCGG
>CAKZYL010000291.1 GCA_937884705.1 uncultured Roseovarius sp.
TGCGGCCTCTGTTCGGTTCTTCACACCAAGACGTTTCAGGATTGCGCTGACATGCAGTTTCACGGTTCCTTCTGATATTGTCAGTGTTGAAGCGATGTCGCGGTTTGAAGCGCCCTCGCGCATCATTTCATGTATTTCACGCTGTCTCTTTGTCAGCTTTACGCGTCTATCGTCGTCTATGCCCTTGCCGTTACGCGCGGTGGAGGTCACAAGTCCGCGCGTTGCAAGCATGGCCTTCTCGAAAGTCGAAAAGCGCTCCAGCACGTCGACAACCAATGCGCCAAGTCCCGAATTTGGATCGATCTCGACCCGTTCCAGCGCGTCTATGGCTCCTTTTAATCCATCAAGGGGATCGGCAAGATCCTGTGCGGCAATGTAGTTGAATCTCCCTTCCGCAACCTCGCTGCGGCGCGCCTCTGACAGGGTGCGTTCCAGCGCGTCGAGCGCTTCGCGTCGATCTGTTATATCGAGCGCCACACCGTCCCATACAACCGCGCCGTCGTCCTGCTTGCGTGGCCTGCCCAGCGATCGAACCCATCTGTATCCGCCAGACGGAGATGCGACCCGCACCTCCATGTCCAAAGCGGACAGATCACGGGCAGAAACCTCCAAAGCGTCAATGAATCTCTCGCGGTCGTCCCGGTGGATCCAGGCGTGATCGACCGCGTCGGACTGCATCAGTTCTTGCGGGTTAAGTCCAAAGGAACTCTGAACCCCGGAACTTACATAGATGTAACGATACTTTCCGTCCGGCGTGCGCAGCCGCTGCATCGTATGGCCTGGGAAGCGATCCGCCAAAAGATCGGCAACATCGGGGGGCCTGGACTTCAAGGAACCATCATCATTCATATCACTAAAGATATATAAAAAGCATTCAAAAGCAATGAAAATATAACTTTAGCTATAATTTTTGGCATATCCAAGGTATATTCAATCCGAATCCGGGCCACTGGATTGGGAGGACAACTTGGATAAAATCATCATCGAAGCGCGCGTGAATGAGCTCGCGACGCGGCGCGGAAACCCACATGTGCCGTTCTTACCCCATGAGATCATCGCCGATGCCAAAGCATGCTATGACGAAGGCGCTTCTGTCTTGCACTACCATGGAAGGACAGAAGATGGCGCGCCGGAACACGCCCCGGAATTCTACCTGGAAACCAACGCTGGCATCCGCGCTCAATCCGACATTCTGATCCATCCTACGCTGGGCTATGTCGCTCATGATGCGGATGCGATGAGCCGATTTGCAGCCGTTGAGGAGATGATGAAATCGCCGGACACCGCGCCTGATTTTGCGCCTATGGACACTGGCAGCGTCAATGTCGACTGGTGGAACCCGGAAGAGGGCAGATACGACACGACTGAGCTGATTTACAAGAACTCCACCGGCACGCTGATGCACTTTGCCGAACGCATCAAGCATCACGGGCTGAAACCGTACCTCGTCAGTTGGAACGTCAGTTTCACGCGCCAGATTGAGCAGTTCCTGAAAATGGGCGTGCTGACCGATCCCGCCTATGTCTGCTTTTGCATGACCGATGAGATCATCTTTGCCGGTCACCCCGGCACGGTTGCTGGGCTTGATGCACACACAGCCTTTCTGCCTGCCAATTTCCGCATCGTCTGGACCGTCGTGAACTACAAAGGCGACCTGTTTGAGCTGACCGAGAAGATCATCCGCGAAGGCGGGCACATCTCCATCGGTCTGGGCGACTATGCCTATGTGGACGGGTCGCGCCACATGACCAATGCCGAGGTCATTGCCAAGGTCACCAAACAAGCGCGCAACATGGGGCGAGAGCCCGCCACAGTGGCCGAGGCGCGCGACATTCTCGAGATGCCAAAGATCAAGATCGCGGCCTGAACGCCGCCTAACTGTCATTAGATCCAAGGGAGGACACAATGAAAACATCCAAGCTTTCAGCCTGTGCTGCATCCATCGCCCTGATGGCCGGGGCCGCAGGTGCCGAGACGTTCAAGATGCAGACGTTCCTCGGCGCCAATGCTTCGACCACCAAGGCCTTTGAGGCGATGGCGGCGCAACTGTCCGAGGACACAGGCGGCGCGATTGAGATCGAGGTTCTGCCGGGCCGCGCCGTGGTGGGCGCTGGTGAAACCATCGAGGCGATCCAGAACGGCCTACTTGATGGGCAGTACACCGCGCCAAGCTACTTCGCAGGCAAGGATCCGGCCATGGGTGTTCTGGGTGACACGCTTGCGGCGTATCCTGATAGTGCCACGCGGGATCGTTGGTTCAATGAGGGTGGCGGGCTGGATCTCGCCCGCGCGCTCTATGCCAAGTATGACCTGCATATGATCTGCCCAGTTTACTGGCCCCCGGAACAGATCCCCTCGAAAGTAGAGATAAATGGTGTAGCCGATCTGGACGGCCTAAAAATGCGCGCTCCGGGCGGTCTCGCATCCGACTTGCTGAGCCGGGCCGGGGCCTCATTGGTGACTATGGGCGTCGGTGAAAGTGTGACCGCCATGGAGACCGGCGTTCTCGATGCCACTGATCTTGCCAATGTCGCGCTCAACGTGGCGCTTGGCATGCACAATCAGGCGAAGTACTCGGTGCTCGCGCGCCACTCGATGGCGGTAACCGAGATGAGCGTCTCCAAATCCAAATGGGACAGCCTTTCAGCCGAAGATCAAGCCAAGTTCGAAGCCGCCTGCAACGCCATGTCCGATGGATTGAAAGGCACGCTGACCGATGAAGATGCCGCAGCTGAGGACAAAGCCAAAGCCGAGATGGGTGTCACATTCTTGGAGTTTGGCGAAGAGGACGAGGCCACTTTCCGTGCGCAGACGGCAGAGGTTTGGACGGATTGGGGCGCAAAGAGCTCGGATGCGCAGGCGATCGTCGACAGTCACAAGGCGTTCATGGGCTCGATTGGCCTGACCAACTGATCCCGCGCTGCGGGTTGTCTTGGGACAACCCGCCTAGCAAGGCTGAGCATATGTTTCTCAATCGACTGGCGTTGCGCCTCGGGCGTGCCACGGCGTGGTGCTTTGGGGCTATCGTGCTGATCATGGTCTACGAGGTCGTGGCGCGTTATGCGTTCAACGCGCCCACGACCTGGGCCCATGAGACGGCGATCCTGCTGGCCAGCTTTGGATTTGTCTTTGGCGGTGCGTTTTGCATGGCCGAAGGCACCCATATGCGCATCACGCTTTTGATTGAAAACCGCCCCCGCCTGGCTCGGGTGTCCGAGGCGCTCTCCTTGGTCGCCGGTATCCTCTACCTTGGCGGTCTTACCTATGCTGCCTGGCGCATGGCTGAACGCGCGGTCTGGCGCTTCTCCCTCTCGGGCGCGTGGGATCCAGAGCGTTCAGGCAGTACCCTCAACTCGCCGCTGCCGTCCTATCTAAAGGCGCTGCTCTTTATCGGATGTGCCTTGTTTTTGGCGATCGTAGTGCAACGGACCATCGTCTGGTTCGTGGCCTGGTTCAAGGATGCGCGAGCCTGATGGATATCGGCACGATCACCTTCCTGATCATCGCAGCCATGGCGCTGATGCTGATGATTGGGGTGCCGCTTGCCTTTGTCTCTGGCGCCATCGCCGTCGTTCTTGCTGTCAGCCAGTTTGGCCTCAACGCGCTCTTTATCGTGGGATCGCGCACCGTTGATTTCCTCGACAGTTTCGCGCTGATCGCCGTGCCGATGTTCGTGCTCATGGCCTCGATCATGGAAAAATCTGGCGTGGCGAAGGACCTCTATCGCGCTTTCCACGTCTGGGCCGGGTCGGTGCGCGGCGGCATAGGGGTTGTGACGACGGGCGTCGCGGTCCTGCTCGGCGCAACAACGGGCATCATCGGCGGTGAGATCGTCCTTCTGGGCCTCATCGCCCTGCCACAAATGCTCA
>CAKZYL010000292.1 GCA_937884705.1 uncultured Roseovarius sp.
TCGTCGTCACTGACTTTGCCGGTCCAGCTGACCATCACAGGCTCACCGATCACCGCCGTCGATTGAACAATCACGGCAACCTCCGGCTCCACCACTTCGATCATCGCGGTGGCCATGGTCTTGGAGCCTGCCTCCAGCACGTAACGCAGCTCATAAAGCCCGGGCGAGGCCGGAGCGCGCAGGGATTTGGTCATCACCTCGCGCACCCTGCTGTATTCACCGAACGTACCCTCATCGCTGCCTGAGGGCACGATCGTCACATAGTCGCGCGCATCCACGGTGCCGGTCCAGCTGACGTCAAACACCTCGCCGGTGCGCACCTGCTCTGGTCCGGAGATCGTCACCTCCGCGCCCGAAAGCTCTATCGTGGCCCGCGCCATGGTTTTGCGCCCTTGGTCGAGCACATAGCGCACTTCGAAGAGGCCCGTCTCCCCTGGTGCCTGCAGCTCACCGCTGGTGTCACCCCGCACGCGGATGTGGCCTTGGATCTCGCCTTCCGGGCTGCCCATGGGGACAATCGTTACCATGTCACGGGCATTTACTGTCCCGGTCCAGGACACCTCGATCCGCGAGCCGCTCAGCGCCGTCTCCACGACGCTGAGGGTAACCTCGGGCTCCGTGACTTCGATATTGCGGCTCGCCACTGTGCTTCTGTCGACCTCCAGCACGTAGCGCAGCTCATAAAGCCCCGGTTGCGCAGGTGCCGTCAGCAGCCCGTCACTTTTGTTGCGGCTGCGGATATGCCCCTCGACCGTTTTCGCTGGCGATCCGGCCGGCACGATCGTCAGGAGGTCGCGCGGATTGATCGTCGGCGACCAGCCGATTTCGAACTGTGATCCTGTCGCAATCTGATCCGGGCCAGTGAGATTAACCTCTGTGGCGACAATCTCAACGCTGCGGGAGCCGACGGTTTTCCTGCCGTCATCGAGCACATAGCGCACTTCATAAGTCCCGGGCGTACCAGGGGCGGTAAGGATCCCCTCACTGACATCGCGCGAGCGAATGTGGGTCTTCACCTCATTGCCCGGCGCATCGGCCGCGACGATGGTCAGAAAATCGCGCGAATTGATGGTCGGCGTCCAGCCAATGGTAAACTGCGATCCAGCCGCCACCGTGTCGGGCGCGGTGATCTCAACCAGCGAATCGGAGACTTCGACCGCTTTGGTGCCCACGACTTTCTTGTCGGCATGGAGAACATAGCGCAGCTCATAGAGCCCCGGATCCCCGGGCGCTGTCAGCGTGCCATCTGCCGCATCACCCGGCCGAATATGCGTGCCGATCATTTCCGCAGGAGATCCTGCCGGTACGATTGTCACGAAATCCCGTTCGTGGATCGTGTTGCTCCAGGCGATGGGAAAGTCAGCTCCGGCTTGCAGCTCATCTTCGGCGGTGAGATCGACGCGGGCTTGCGTGACCTCCATCGCGGCAAAGCCATAGGTCTCGCCGGCGATTGAACTGTAGCGGATCTCATAGGCACCGGGGCCGGACGGTGTCACCAGATCGATGTCGGAGGTATCGCCCACCCGCGCGCGGCGGCCAAATTCGCCCTCCGGGGTGCCGACGGGGACAATGTTGATCGAGTCCCCCGCCTCTACGGTGGGCTCCCAACTGACGTTGATCTTGCTTCCCTCAATCGCTGAGGCGGGGCCAGTGACGATGACCTCTGGCGCTTGGGGCTCTGCCTCAGGCTCCGGCGTTGGTGCGGGTTCCGGCTCTGGTGCAGGCGCGGGCGCTTGCGCCACGGCCTCGCTCACATTGCTAAGCGCGGTCTGCAGCTCTGTTGCGTTGCTGGCCTCAATGAATACGCCGCCAGTTTCTTCCGCCAGGCACGACAGTGATCCAACATCCTGGTCCGAGCCGATGCCAAACCCAACCACATGCGCGGTAAAGCCGACGCCACCTTGTTCAAGCGCCTTGGCCAGCGCGCATGGATCCCGGTCACAGCTTTCCAACCCGTCCGAGATCAAGACGACGGTCGCGGGGGTGTCCTCGTAGGACAGCGCCGTTGCGGCCGCCTCAACGGCATCCGTCAAGGGCGTCTTGCCACGCGGAGAGATGGCTTTGACCCGCTCGATGATCTCGGCGGTGGCCCCTGATTGCGGTTCGACCAAGGTCTCGATATCGCCGCAATCGCCCCGCTTGCGGTGGCCATAGGCCATGAGCCCCACCTGACGGTCTTCGGTCCATCCTTCCAGCAATGATCCGATCGTATCGCGGGCAATTTCAATCTTCGATACGCCTTCGATCTGGCCCCACATGGAGTTTGATCCGTCAAAGACGATCATTACATTTTCCTGGGCGGATCCCGGGGCCGCCATACCAATTGTTCCCAGGGTAATCCCGGTGGCTGCAATCACACTCTTAAAAGACATTTCGACTCCTACGTCGGCACATGATCTACAAAGTGAAGCATATCTTTGACGCCCTTCCAACCGCCTAAGCTTCGGTGTTTCAAAGGGGAGGGCCAAAAAAGGAAAGCGTGCCATGGAATGGCGGGATGAAGCGATTTTACTGTCCACACGACGGCACGGTGAAACGGCCGCGATCATAGATGTCCTGACGCCCGCCCACGGGCGCAGCAGCGGTGTAGTGCGGGGCGGCACATCGCGCAAGCTTGCCCCGATTTTGCAACCGGGTGCACAGCTTGATGTGACGTGGAAGGCGCGGCTCGAAGAGCATCTTGGCACCTTTGCGGTGGAGCCCATCCGTTCGCGCGCTGCAGCGTCCCTCGGAGACAGGTTATCCCTGTCTGGCTTGAACGCGGTGGTGTCACTTTTGCTCTTTTGTCTGCCAGAACGCGAGGTGCATGCGCGTCTTTACGACAAAACCCGCAATCTGCTTGATCTCCTCGGCCAGCCAGAGATCTGGCCTCTGGCGTATCTGAGATGGGAGGTCGCTCTGCTCGATGATCTTGGCTTCGGTCTCGATCTCACGGAATGTGCCGTTCTGGGGCCTTCAGGGGATGATCTCAGCTTTGTCTCGCCCAAAACAGGCCGCGCGGTGTCACGTTCCGGCGCTGGAGAATGGGCAGAGCGCCTGCTGCCCTTGCCGCCTGCCTTGCTGGGCCAGGGCGAGGGGGAAGACGGTGACGTGTTGCAGGCGCTGAGCGTGACGGGCCATTTCCTGACCAATCACGTCGCGCCAGAGCTGGGCCACAGACCGTTGCCAGATGCCCGTGCCCGGTTCATCGAACGGCTGGAACGCCGCGCGGGTGCCTCACTGAGCTGAGAACACCATCTTTCGGCCCGCGTCATTTGACAGAAACAGCGTGTCGATGCCGACCTCGGCGAGGGTCATCTCCTGCAATGCCGCAAAAAACACGGTCTCTGCCTCAAGGTCCGGACAGGCCATGCGTGTGGCGGCCACGTTTTCGGCTTTGAACCACGGGTAGGGCGCTGATTGGGCCCCCTGAAAACCGTTGCAAGGGGCCTTTCCCCGCAGCAGACCCTCTTCGGGAAATTCTAGTGTCACTTCGGCGGTGAACGCTGCGCCGTCGATCTCTCTAAGAATCCAAACCGTATCTGACGCGCCGTAGCCGCTTAGTGTCTCATCCGCGCAGGAAAAGAGCGCTGTGAACGCGCTCAGCCCAAAGGCCGCGCGGATCATCGCAGCGCCAATACCAGATCAACGAGCGAACCTATGGATTTCGTTTTGTCGCGTCGATCTTCGTCGTTGATCATCGACATGCCGATGGCGGCCCCGTAGACCATGTGCGCCACTTCGGGGTTTGCGATGCCAATGCGCTTCAAAACCGTGGTCAGAACGCTCAACCGGGCCTCATCGACGCGCGCAACCACCTCTTGCGCCAAGGTCGAATTGGTCGACCAGGCGCGCACGGAGGGTTCACTGCGCAAGACAAGGTTGGTGCCACTTGGATCGGCAAGGGATTTGGCCAGCGCCTGAAAGCACTCGACGCCTCCGGCGTCTTCCTCAAGGATGCGCGACAATTCTACAATGGCCGCTTGTTCCCAAAGGGTTAACACGCTGCCCTGGAAGTCCTGGACATCCTTGAAATGCCAGTAGAATGAGCCTTTGGTGGTGTTCAGGTGACGCGCCATGGGTTCCGCCTTCAGCGCGTCTGAGCCTTTTGACCGAAGCACATCTATCCCGGAATCGACCCAGGCAGAGCGTGTCAGTCGCTTTGATTTCTGCGGTTGCATAATGCTGCCATACGCCCCCGTGCGCAGCCAGGCAAGGGAACTTGGACTATTGGGCATAAGCTCGCCGCGCGAATGCGGGTTATCCACAGCGCGATGACAAATTTTCAGCACTTATGCTGCAAGCCTTCTGAGATTTGGTTGTTTTGGCGTCAAATTCCGAAGAACGGGCGCGACTGAACCGGGCCAAATCGTTTTGCAAACGCCCGCGTGATTCCAAAAATCATGTCTCCGAAAGCGCAAAACCCGTTGTAAACCGCGACGTGAGTCGCGTTACCCCAATGCGCGACGGCGTTTCAGCGGCTCAGACTTTACCGCTTCTTGCTGCGTTTTCTTCAAGAACTTGACCGCCTTGAGGAACTCCCGGTGTGTCGGCGTATGTTCCAAATAGTCCATCAGCCGAATGAGGTTGATCGGCTGAATGCGCATCAGATGTACAATCCGCTCAACCGCCTCTTCATGGGGGTAGTGGTCAATGTACTGGCACGCTGTCTGCGTCGGGGTGAGGATGTAGTAATCCTGCTCCCGGCGCGGCGTGTATCGCGTGATATCAAAGGGCGAAGCTCCGAGCGCGTGGGATTTCGGCATCAAACAGCGGCGATCCCCTTCTTTATCTTCCAGCACATTGCCCGAGGTCTGCCGGAAGCCAATGCGCTTGAGCTTTGCAATCGCATGCTTGCGCATTGCCGGCGACAGCATATCGGCGTCGGCCCTGTCATAGTACAAATCATCAAAGATCGAAAAAAGCTGCAGCCGCTCATCGGCCAAGGTCATGTAGTGCCCGAAATTCACGCTTGCCGGATCCACAGAGGCGGCGGTGTCCGCATGGGATGCGCTGGCGGTGAAAAAACGAAACATGGCGACCTGTTTGGCTGTGCGTATCAAACACTAGCCTGCGCAGGCCAGGGATCAATCATTCAACCGCTGCGCCACCCCGTGACATGTCGTCCTTCGTGTCCTCGCCCACGGTCAGGGTGATGCGATCTCCGGCAAACCACGTCTGCCCGTACTCCACCGGCGCGCCGCCTTCGTCTACACTCAGGGCCACGGTGCGCAGCACAGGCGCGCCTTCATTGATCTGCAAATGACGGGCCTGCGTGGGCGAGGCGCGCTTGGCCGTGAACCGCGTCCAGGCGCGGGTATAGTCAGAAAGCCCATTCTCCCGCAGAGCCGCTGTCACTGAGAGGTGCTTTTGCAAGGCTGTGGGCAGGTCTGCAAACCGCTCTGCGGGAAAAACACTTTGAAAGAGCGCGATTGGCTGGCCATCGGCGCGTGATATGCCTTCATAGACATGCACCAAGCGGCCCGCCGCGAGACAGAGCGCTTTGGCTTCCGCAGCCCCCGCAGCCCGTGTTTCCAACGCCAGGATCTCCTTGGCTGGAAGCCGCCCGGCTGCGCGCAAATTTTGGTGAAACCGCACGCGTTTGCCAATCGGATAGAGCGTGCGCTCCTGCGTGACGAAAACCCCGGCGCCACGGCGCGCGTGAACGATGCCCTCCTCTGCCAGTTGCGCCAACGCCCGGCGCACCGTGTGGCGATTCACCCCAAACCGTTGCGCCAAGGCAGCCTCAGTCGGCAGCTTATCCCCCTGGGCGTATCGACCATCGCTGATATCCCCCGCGATCGTGGCGTGGATAGACTTCCAAACCGCGGTTCTTTCAGAGGTTTTCGCCAATTCATGCCTCCTGTCGCAAAACTTTCACGCGCTGCTGTCTTGTTCGCGACGGAAAAACGCGATAGATATTTGTCTAGTTGTATAGTTAATTAGACAAATCCGCAAGGTGTCTACATGACGGCGCAAAACGACCGAAAAGTCTGGATGAGCCTTTTGGCCAAATCTCCGGTGACTGACCTCAAACGCCTGTGGGAGGGATTTGAAGGGGCTCAACCCGGCGCGCAATCCCATGTCTGGCTCCGGGCGCCGGAGATCGGCGGCGTGATGGTGCGGGGTCGTACCGGGGCGACAGGGGCACCGTTCAATCTGGGCGAAATGACGGTCACGCGGTGCTCTTTGAAGCTGCCCGGCGGCGAAGTCGGGCACGGCTACGTTCAGGGCCGGGACAAAGATCACGCGACCCGTGCCGCCCTTGTCGATGCCCATATGCAAACCGCCCAGTCAGAGGCGATCCGCCGGGGCGTGCTGGATCCGCTTGAAGAAACAATGCGCGCGACGGCAGAGACCCGCGCCCGCAAAGCCGCAGCCACCAAGGTGGATTTCTTTACCCTGGTGAGAGGAGAGGACTGATGCACAGCCACACACAAGACACGGCCTATCTCGAAGGCGGGTTTCAAGATGCGCCTGTCGATGCCGCGCGTGCCTTCCGGTCCGCCATGTCCGCCATGGCCCGACCGGGTCAGATTGAGCGGCTGGATACTGCCGCGCCCCCATCCCCGCTCTCCTCGGCGGCAGGCACGCTTTTGCTGACGCTCGCTGACCCTGAAACTGGCGTCTGTCTCGCGGGCGCCCATGACACCGCAGCCATGCGCGCCTGGCTGGCCTTTCACACCGGGGCGCCGATTGTCGCCGCCGGTCAGGCGCATTTCGCTGTTGGGACGTGGGACGCTCTGATGCCTCTGTCGCAATTTTCCGTCGGCACGTCCGAGTACCCAGATCGCTCCGCAACGCTCATCGTGGAAATGGAGGACCTCAGGTGCGAAGGCGTGCACCTACGCGGCCCCGGCATCAAGACCACCGCCGCGCTCAACCTGCCGGATGCCGAGGCGATGCGGGCCAACAATGCGCAATTCCCCTTGGGCCTCGATTTCTTTCTGACCTGCGGCGCGCGCGTGGCAGCACTTCCCAGGTCCACACAAGTGTCCACTCTTGCGGAGGCAGGCTGATGTATGTGGCTGTCAAAGGTGGCGAACGGGCTATTGAGAATGCCCATGCCTGGCTTGCAGAAGAGCGGCGCGGCGACACCGCGGTGGCAGAGCTTTCCATCGCGCAAATCCGCGAACAGCTTTCTCTCGCCGTCAACCGCGTGATGGCCGAAGGGTCGCTTTATGACCCCGATCTTGCCGCGCTCGCGATCAAACAGGCCCGCGGTGATCTGATTGAGGCGATTTTCCTGATCCGCGCCTACCGCACCACATTGCCGCGCTTTGGGGCCTCACATCCGATCGAGACCGGCAAAATGCACTGTGAGAGGCGCATCTCGGCCACCTTCAAGGATGCACCGGGTGGTCAGGTTCTGGGGCCAACCTTTGACTACACGCACCGCTTGTTGGATTTCAAAATGGCCGCTGATGGAGAGGTGGCAGAGGCCCCCCAGGGTCCGGCGACTGGGCAAGATGTGCCGCACATCACCGAGTTTCTCAACCAGGAGGGCTTGATCCAGACCGAGTCGCAAAGCGACGACACCCCGCCTGATTTGACGCGCGAGCCGCTTGAGCTTCCGGCCAACAGGGCGCTGCGTCTTCAGTCTCTCACGCGCGGGGATGAAGGGTTTGTCCTCGGCATGGCCTATTCCACGCAGCGCGGCTATGCTCGCAACCACGCCTTTGTGGGCGAGTTGCGGATCGGGGTCGTAGCGGTCGAAATAGACATCCCAGAGCTCGGCTTTAGCATCGACATCGGTGAGATCACCGTGACCGAATGCGAAACCGTGAACCAGTTTCAAGGCTCCAAAACCGAGCCTGCGCAATTCACCCGCGGCTACGGTCTCGTCTTTGGTCAGACAGAACGCAAAGCCATCTCGATGGCGCTCGTGGATCGCGCTTTGCGGTGGGAAGAACTGGGGGAGGATAACGTTGGCGCACCCGCGCAGGACGAGGAATTCGTGCTGATGCACTCCGATAACATCCAGGCGACAGGATTCCTGGAGCATATCAAGCTGCCCCACTACGTCGATTTCCAGTCAGAATTGGAGCTTGTGCGTAAAATAAGAGCGGAGGCCGTTGAGGCATCCGCTCTTAGGGCCGCTCAGGAAGCGGCCGAATGACCGGGTTTAAGCGATCACTTGGCGGCGTCGTCGTTCTCAGCTTTGAACGCGTTGGACAATGTGCCAGGAAACATGTCCCGCAGCATCTTGCCTGCCAAAAGAGCGCCGAAAAGCACCAAAAGTGCCACGCAAATATGTGTTGTTGTCATAACCAAAATTCCCTCGTTTGGTGGTGTTCACGCGTTTTTGATTACCGGGGCTTTTGGGCAAGAATTTGGCCGAAAGAGTGCTTTTCATGACAATTCAATCACCGGTAGAGCCCCATAATGGCCCCCGGCTAGCCGTAACGCACAGATATGAGGCCATAGCGTGACCGACCAAGCCTATAATTTCGCATATCTGGACGAACAAACCAAACGGATGATCCGCCGCGCCATTCTGAAAGGCCTTGCTGTACCGGGCTATCAGGTTCCATTCGCCAGTCGTGAAATGCCGATGCCCTATGGATGGGGCACCGGCGGTGTACAGGTGACCTCGGCCACTCTGGTTCCCGAGGACCGCCTGAAAGTCATCGATCAAGGCGCCGATGACACAACCAATGCGGTCTCCATCCGCAAGTTCTTTGAAAAAACCGCTCAGGTTGAGACGACCGAGGAAACCACGCAGGCCACGGTGATCCAGACCCGCCACCGGATCCCGGAAGAGCCGCTGAGCGAAGATCAGATCCTCGTCTATCAGGTGCCGATCCCCGAACCCCTGCGCTTTCTGGAGCCGCGCGAGACAGAGACACGCAAGATGCACGCGCTTGAGGAATACGGGCTGATGCATGTGAAGCTTTACGAGGATGTGGCCCAGCACGGCACGATCGCCACGTCTTATGCCTATCCGGTCAAGGTAGAGGGCCGGTATGTCATGGATCCCTCGCCAATCCCGAAATTCGACAATCCGAAAATGACCATGGACGCCATTCAGCTCTTCGGCGCGGGCCGAGAGCAGCGCATCTATGCGCTTCCACCGCACACTGAGGTCGTCAGCCTCGATTTCGAAGACCACCCGTTTGACCCCTCCAAAGCCGAGCACCCTTGCCACATTTGCGGGGCAGAAGATGCCTATCTCGATGAGGTGATCGTGGATGATGACGGCACGCGGATGTTCGTCTGCTCTGACACAGATTACTGCCGCTCTCGGGTTGAAGCGGCGGAGGGCAAAGAATGACGACACTCGGCATTGATCATCTGGGACTCACCGTCCGCGATCTGGCCGCCTCCCGCGATTTCTTCGTGGAGTGTCTGGGCTGGGAGGTCTTCGGCGGCAACGAGGCCTATCCGGCGGCCTACGTCACCAATGGTCACGCCAAGCTGACACTCTGGCAGCAGAAGGGCGACTGGCAGGCGGGGTTTGACCGCCATGCCAATGTCGGCTTGCATCATACTGCGCTGAAAGTGCCGACAGAGGACGAGCTCAACACGCTTTACTCTCATGTGAAGGACTGGCCGGGCGTAGAGGTGGAGTTTGCGCCAGAGTTTTCCGGCAAAGGCCCCAAGGTTCATTTCATGGTGCTGGAGCCGGGCGGCACGCGGTTGGAGTTCTCCTATGATCCGCGGTGACAAAGGCATGTCGCGATGACCCAGGTGTTCCTCCACGGCGCCGGTCTCAACGCCGAGATCTGGGGCGAGGTGCCCGGCAAGGCCCTGAACCTGCCCGGTCACGGTGGTCGTGCCCGCGCACGCCGCGCCACGGCAGAGGAATTTGCCGAAGAGATCTTTGACGACGTGCCTAAGGGCGCCGTTTTGGTGGGCTTTTCCCTCGGCGGCATGGTGGCCTTGGCTTTCGCTGCCCGTTACCCTGAACATCTCAGCGGGCTCGTGCTGGTCGACACCCCCATTCGCGCACCTTTGAAGATCATCTCCTGGTACACGCCCTTCGTGGCTCCCGTCGTCACGCGCTTTCCCGGCACCAAGACCATCGCAAAAGTTGTGGGCAGCCGTATCGAGAACGCAGAGGGCCAGGCTAAGTTTCGCACAACGCTTGCCAATGGCAACCCATCGGGCCTCTCGGATGCCCTGATCGTGGCAGGCCGGTTCGATGGTGCCGCCGCCCTCAAACAGCTCAAGATCCCGGTACAGGTCCAAGTCGGCGCGCGCAGCCTGCTGACGGGCGAGACCTACCGCGCGCTGGTGCGCGAGGCCTGTCCTCATGCAGAGATCGTAGAGCTCGATACCGGCCATCACATTCCGTCTGACAACCCGTCGGCCATGCACGCCGAAATCACCCGTTTTGTGGAAGGTTTACCATGACGCCGCTTTTGTCTGTCCGAGATATCGCGAAATTTTATGGGCAGCGCATTGGCTGCACAGATGTCAGCTTTGACCTCTATCCAGGCGAGGTCATGGGCGTGGTTGGGGAGAGTGGGTCCGGCAAGTCTACCCTCCTCAACTGCCTCGCCGGCCATCTGCCGCCCGATACGGGCGAGGTGTTTTTTGACACGCGAGAGGCGGGCCTGCGCGACACCCTGACCATGAGCGAGCCCGAGCGCCGCATGCTCAGCCGCACGGACTGGGCTTTCGTCCATCAGCATGCCCGTGACGGCCTGCGCATGGGCGTCAGTGCAGGCGGGAATGTCGGCGAGCGGTTGATGGCCGTGGGCGCACGCCACTACGGAGATATTCGCGCCGCGGCTGTTGATTGGCTGGGTCGTGTCGAGATCACCGAGGACCGCGTCGATGACCGCCCCACCGCGTTTTCCGGCGGCATGCAACAGCGCCTGCAGCTCGCCCGCAATCTGGTCACCGGGCCAAGGCTTGTTTTCATGGACGAACCCACCGGCGGCCTTGATGTCAGCGTTCAGGCGCGGCTTCTCGATCTCTTGCGCGGCTTGGTGCGCGAAATGGGGCTTTCCGCCATCATCGTCACCCATGATCTCGCTGTCGTACGCCTGCTGGCCGACCGCCTGATGGTGATGAAAGACGGGCGCGTTGTGGAAACCGGCCTCACCGATCAGGTGCTCGACGATCCACAACATGGCTATACACAGCTTCTGGTCTCCAGCGTGCTGCAGGTCTGAGATGGGAAACCTCGCAATGATGAAGGACGGGACATGATCAACGTCTCAAACGTGTCAAAGAACTTCACCCTGCACAATCAAGGCAGCGCGGTGATCCCCGTGATCGCAGGGGCAGAGCTGACCGTGGCCTCGGGCGAATGCGTTGCCCTGACCGGGGCGTCGGGTGCGGGCAAATCTACCCTCATGCGCATGATCTACGGCAATTACCTCGCTGCCGGCGGGCAGATCCTTGTGGGCGATGTCGATGTGGCCTCCGCCGAGCCGCGAGAGATCCTGGCCTTACGCAAAGACACGCTCGGCTATGTCAGCCAGTTCCTGCGCGTCGTCCCCCGCGTGCCAACGATTGATGTGGTCGCCGAACCGCTCTTGCTGACAGGGCACAGCGGCGAAGAGGCCCGCACACGGGCCGAGGCGCTTCTGGCCCGGCTTAACATCCCTGAGCGTCTGTGGTCGCTCAGCCCCACCACGTTTTCGGGCGGCGAGCAGCAACGCGTGAACATCGCGCGCGGCTTTGCTTATGACTATCCTGCGCTTCTACTAGACGAGCCCACAGCGAGCCTCGATGCCGCCAATCGCGACACCGTTCTGGCCCTCATCGAAGAGGCCA
>CAKZYL010000293.1 GCA_937884705.1 uncultured Roseovarius sp.
ATGCGCACAGATCGATATCCATGTGCCCCAAATTTGGTCACAGCCGCCTGCAAAATACGCTTTTCGCGGTCTGCTTTTTGTTTTTCGCGCAAGCCTGCCATCAGAGCTCTCGATGAGATTTGAAAAGAGTGTCGAAAATTATAGTTCGCTACAAAAGTGAGGGTATTCACTTTTTACAAGAAAAACCGCGCCCTGTTGAGAGGGCTGCGCCAACATCTATGGGGAGCTGTCCAATGACCCGTTTATCTGCACTGTTTTTGACCACTTCTGCGCTGAGCGTATCCGCCAGTGCTGTTCTTGCCGAGGGCGAGCTGAACGCGCTTGTCTGGTGCGATCACACCGATCCTGCGCTCATTGAGCCATTTGAGGCCGAGCACAATGTCAAAGTGAACCTGCGCGAATATGAAGGCACAGGCGCCGCTCTGGCCCTGCTTGAGCAATCCCGCCCGGGCGACTGGGATGTGCTGGTGATCGACGGGATCGACGTCTTCCGCGCGGTGGAGGCCAACATGCTGGCCCCGCTCGATACATCCGCGCTGCCGATGGATGATTTCTTCCCCGAAGTGGTGATGGAAGAGAACAACACGATCGACGGCGTGACCTATGCCGTGACAGAGAAGTTCGGCTACAACACGATCTCCTACAACTCCGAAAAGGTCGATGAGGCGGATATGCAGAGCCTCGCGACCGTCTGGTCGGAAAAGTACAGTGGCCGCATTTCGATCTATGACTACTACCTGCCGGTGATGGGTCTCGCGGCCATAGCGGGTAACGTCGCGACGGCGGAGATCGGATCGGGTGATTTGCCCGCGATTGGGGAAACCCTGTCGACGCTTCGGTCACGCTCGGCCTCTGTGGCAGGTGTCGTGGCCGCACAAACGGCACTGGCCACAGGCGAGGTTGACATTGTGGTCGGCGGTGGCGAGTGGTTGACGGCCGTGCTGGCTGAGGAGCAGCCGGAACTGACCTGGACCATCCCGGAGGAAGGGGCCGTTCGGTGGGCGCAGTCCATCGGCGTGGTCGAAGGCAGTGAGAACCCCGATCTGGCGATGGAGTTCATCAAATACATCATCAGCGCGGAAGGTCAGGCGCGTCTGGCGACCTCCTCGTGCTTCTGGGGGATGCCGGCGAACGCCAAGGCAGGTGACGTGCTGACCGACATGCAAAAGGATGTTCTTCGTTGGGACAGCCAGCCGGACTATCTGGCTTTGACACAGCTCTACCCTGCCCCGGACGCCGATCTCGACATTGAGATGCAAGATCTGTGGTTGGAAACGCTTCAGCAGTGACGGGGCAGCAGTGACCAACGGCGGCCAGAGCCTGCAGGGCTGGGGTTTTGTGACACCGGCCCTTCTCTGGACCATCGCCTTTTTCGTCGTGCCCTTCCTCGTGATGGGCGCGATGAGCCTTGCGACCCTTGAAGGACGCACGTTGATTTGGGGGGTGTCGCTCTCCAACTACGCGGAAATTGCCGAGAAAGCCTATATCTGGCGTGCTTTCCTGGTGTCGTTGGAGATCACCCTGACTGTCACGGTGGTGTCCGTGCTGCTGGCCTACCCGCTGGCATGGATCATTGCGTTTCGGGTACCGGCTGAATGGCAAAGGCTGGCGCTCCTGCTGGCCGTGTTGCCGTTTTGGACCTCCTACGTCGTGCGCTCATATGCGTGGCTTTTGGTGCTGGCGCGCGAAGGCATGATCAATCAAGCCATGCTGGGGATTGGGCTCATTTCCGAGCCGATCACACTCGCCAACACGCGCTTTGCGACGGTGACGGGCTTCGTGCATTTCTTCGTCATGCTGTTGACGCTGACGATCTATGCCAATCTCATTCAACTCTCGCCGAACTACCGCCGCGCGGCGATGGATCTGGGCGCGTCGGCGTTTCAGACATTCCGATACGTGATCCTGCCGCTGACCCTCCCCGGCGTGGTGACCGGCGCGTTCCTGACCTTTGTTCTGTGCATCGGCGACTATGTGACGCCGCAGATCCTCGGCGGAAACTCAGAGCTGACGGTGCCGCAGGTTATCATGGTGCAGTTGGGACGCCGCGCCGATTTCCCGCTTGCCTCCGCCCTCGCCATAGCGCTGATGGCGATCGTGACCTTGGCCTATATCTTTTCCGCGCGATGGCTGAGACTGGATCGCCTGTGATGCGTGTTCTGCCTTGGCTCTACTTCGTCCTCGCGTTCGCCTTCATCTATTTGCCGGTGGGCACGCTTGTGCTGTTTTCCTTTCAGGACGGGATATTGCCGGTGCCTCCGTTCAATGGCCCCTCTCTGCGATGGTATTCGGAGGTCGCCGCTGATGACGATCTGATCTCGGCATTGGCAAATTCGCTTTTGATTGCGACAGCATCTTCCGCGGTGGCGGTGGTGCTGGGGTTCTGCGCGGCCTACGGGCTTGCGCGCCACGTGCTGCCAGGCTCCGTTTTCATGCGCGGGCTGCTGATCGCGCCTCTCACGGTCAGCTATCTCATCATCGGTCTTGGCCTGCTCATTGTTCTGACGCGTGCGGGTCTCGGCCTGTCGCTCCTGACCGTCGCCATCGGACATGTCGTCATCAACCTGCCGCTCGCCTTCGCAATCATCTACGCCTCCATGGGCGCGCAGCAGCAGAATGCAGAACGCGCCGCGCGCGATCTGGGCGCAGGAGAGGCGCAGGTTGTTTGGCTGGTGACCGTGCCCATGGTTCTGCCCGCCATTGCGGCGGCCTTTTTTCTCTCGGTGACGTTTTCCTGGGATGAATTCATCATCGCGTTCCTGCTCACCCGGTTTGATGTGACACTCCCCGTTGAGATTTGGTCACTCTTGCGCTCTGGTCTCTCACCACGCTTAAACGCCGTTGGCAGCCTTGTCTTCTTAGTCTCCGTCACCGCAGTCATCCTTCTCGAGCTCTTTGTCTTCAGAAAACGCCGCCCATGACCGCTCCCGTCTCAATCACGTCCCTCAATCACTGGTTCGGTGGCTTTCATGCGCTTAAGGACATTGATCTGGATATCCGCGCAGGCGAGTACATCACGCTGCTGGGTCCCTCGGGCTGTGGCAAGACCACGCTTCTCTCCGTCCTAGGGGGCTTCATCACACCGACTCAGGGCACCGTCAGCATCGGCGGTCGCGACATGACCCGCGTGGCCCCGGCCAAGCGCCCGACCACGACCATGTTTCAGGACTACGCGCTCTTTCCGCATATGAACCTGCGCGACAATGTGAGCTTTGGATTGCGCATGGCGGGTGTCGACAAAAGCGCGCGCTACAAGCGCGCTGGCGCCATGCTGGAGCTGGTGAGCCTCGCTGATGCCGCGCTCAAACGCCCGCATGAGCTCTCTGGCGGGCAGCGTCAACGCGTGGCTCTGGCCCGGGCATTGGCCGTTGAGCCGGATGTGCTTTTGCTCGATGAGCCACTTGGAGCGCTCGATCTGAAACTGCGCCGCGCTATGCAGGATGAACTGAAATCCATTCAGCGTCAGCTCGGCACGACCTTCGTCCATGTGACCCACGATCAGGAAGAAGCGATGGCGATCGCTGACCAGATCGTGGTGATGAACGCGGGCAGCATCGAGGATCAGGGGGCGCCCGCGCGCGTGTATCGCGAACCCGCAACGCTCTTTGCAGCTGATTTCATGGGGGAGATGAACCACATTCCGGCCACAGCCGGCCCGGACGGTGTGGTCACACCGTTTGGTGCCTTGCCGCAGCGTGTCGATGGCCCAAAAGCCGTGGCCTGTATCCGCCCGGAAGCCATCAAACTGGGCGATGGTCCCGTGCAGATCGGCGGCGCCAAGATCAAAGAAGCGGCTTTTTTCGGAACCTACATTCGCGCACATCTAGTGCCAGATGTCGCTCCTGACGTGATCCTGGTGGCGCACCTGCCCCCCGGCGACTTGCCCGAGACCGGCGCGCGCATGACACTGAGCGCCGAGCCGCAGGCCTTTCACGTCTACGCAGTAGGAGACTGACCCATGGACCGTGCCCGCCCCGAAGACTGGTACCGTGTGCGCCCCCTGGAGGATGGCGTGACCTTTATCGATGAGCCGTTCATCAAAGAGTTTTACCGCTGCAACATGTTTCACGTGCGCGGGCGCGATCGGGATATGCTGCTCGACAGTGGTATGGGCGTGGTCAGCCTCAGTGAGCACGTTCCGCTGGTCACACAACGCAAAATGATTGCGGTCGCCAGCCATACGCATTTCGATCATATCGGCTGCCATCATGAGTTTGAAACCCGCGCGGTGCACCCGGCTGAGGCGGAGATCATGGCCAATCCAACGCCTTACGCCACGCTTGCCGATCCCTATGTCACCGATGACATTTTCTATCGCTTGCCGCCGGAGCCCTACACCTCTGAGGGCTACAGGATACCGCCCGCCCCGGCGACGCAACTGCTGGAGGATGGAGATCTTGTTGACCTGGGCGATCGCCAGTTCGAGGTCATTCACACACCTGGACATTCCCCGGGCGGCATCGCGCTATGGGAGGCGGCCACCGGTATCTTCATTGCAGGCGACATTGTTTATGACGGCCCGCTTGTCGAAGATACTTACCACTCAGATGCTGACGACTACCGCCGATCCATGGAACGCATCTATGATCTGCCGGTCAAAATCGTCCATGGCGGCCATTTTGAAAGCTATGACGGCGCGCGCCATCGCGAGATCATCCGCGACTGGCTGGCTCAAAAGGACCGCGCGTGAAGCCGCTTTTACGCCGAAATTATGATTGGGCGTTAAGTTATGCACCTGATTTGGATGCACCGCGCGTGAGAATTGACCGCAGCCGAGCCAACACCACACGTGGCACGGGTTTGCGATTAGGCTTTGGGGTATCTTCAACCTCATACCCGCCGCTACGACGCTTTTCTTCCAGGTCGCGATCTCTGGAGACTGAAATGGCATTTGCGAATGCTCCTGGTAGTGTTGCGTTTCTGAGGGTGTGATCAAACATGGAATGTCTCCTTGTCATGAAGCGCGGCGGCCCCGCGTTTCTTCTCAGATCGACAGTAGGAGACGGCCGTTAGTGCAGCGTGAGCGCAGCCGTGAATTTTCAGCGCCAAAACCACAGCCAATCGTGATTTCACCGTTATTCTTTGTGAAAAGCGCGCAAATACGAACTCAAAGTGCCATTTGGCCGCCTTTCCCGACCAAAAGCATCGCCGCCGCCGCGCGGACGCGACAACTAAAACACTTCGAAAAGGGTATTTTAATCTCAGGCATCTATCCCTTTAAGAGATCGAAGGTCGCGGCATCGGAGGGAAAATGTCATAGGCTGTACGTTCGTTCCCGTTGATGCACTGTCACATCGCAAACGAACGACTGCACAGGAAGCTCTTGCTCGCGCCTGTCCTCTAACGGGCTATGGCGCGCTCATGATGCGGCGTCGCTTCTAACATTCGTTCCGGGTTGCAAACACCGTGCGTATCAGGTCGCAGACGCGTTAAATCTAACCGAAACGCTTTCTTATTGCCAAAAATGGGCCTATTCTGAACGCTAAGAGGCGGCAAAGCCCGGGCAGATCCTGAAGGACACTTTCATGACCACCGCTTTGATCACGATGGCCTATCAGGACACGTTTTTCCTGCCATTGTGGATCCGCTACTACGCGCAATTCGTGTCAAAAAAGCAGATTTACGTGTTGATCCACGGTCGCGATGAGGCGTTGGAGACCATTGCCGTGGGTTGTAATGTCATCAACATTGCGCGGCCCGAGATCACCCCGAACTTTGAGAAAAACCGTTGGCTCATGCTGTCGCATTTTGCATCTGGGCTGACCTATCAATATGACACCGTGATGTATCTCGACACCGATGAGATCGTGTTTTCTGATCCAACTGTGTGCGAAAACCCACTGGACTTTATTGATAAAATCGAAGCACCTGTGATCTCGCCCCACGGCTTCGAAGTGATGCATCGCGGCGATCTGGAACCGGACCCGATCACCAATGAAAAACCGATATTGGAACAGCGCGAATACGCACGGATCAACACGGCCTATTCCAAACCCTGTATCATCCGCACGCCAGTGCGCTGGTGTTCGGGCGGACATGCGGCAACCCATCCAAAACTGCACCTGGCGCAAGACCTTTTTCAATTCCACCTGCGTTTTGTCGATGAAGATATGTACATGGAAAAGATGCGCGGCCGTAGAGAGGCCACGTCAGACCCCAAAACCGGGGAGCACGTCGCCGGTGTGGGTGGCGCCAACTGGAACGTCACGGATGAACGGGCGGCAGGCATGATCCGCAAGATCCGCACCTGGCCCATCACCCAGACGGACCGCCTCTCCGGGTTGCGCCCGTTTCGGATGTTCCAAAAGAAATTCGGAGAAAAACAGCGCAATGACTATCATTTCGGGCCGTACTACATTCAAAAACGCCTGATCCAGATCCCAGATCACATTCGCACGGCGTTTTAAACCGAGAGAGCATTAAGATGGGAAAAGAACCTGTTGTTGTTATTGGCGGAACTGGCTTTTGCGGCCCGTATCTGGTGCAACAGCTGATTGGCCAGGGCTATCCCGTGCGGGTGATGTCACGACGCGGGGCTCACGGTCTTGATCCCTGGCAGCGCGAGATGTTGAAGGGCGCGGAGATCCTCCGCGGAGACATGAGCAATCGGTTTGATCTCACCAATGCGATTGAGGGCGCAGAGACGGTGGTGCATGCCGCGTCGGCCTCAAAGTCGCGCAATTCTGACGTGGCGATCGAACAGGACATCGACATCAACCTCAAAGGCACCGTGAGCATCATTCAGGCCGCAAGCGCCTGCGGGGCAAAACGCTTGGTGTATCTCTCCTCGGCCGGAGCGATTTATGGCATCGGGCAGGATCGACCCTACAGTGAAACGGATACGTGCAAGCCGATCTCGTCCTACGGCATCGTGAAACTGGCGGCAGAGGCCTACATCACAAACCTGGCCCCGGCGCATGGGCTGTCGCCTTTGATCACACGCATTTCGAACCCCTTTGGCCCGGGCCAGACAGGCGCAGATGGCCAGGGCATCGTCGCCGTGTTCTCCCGCCTGATCGAAAAGGGCCAACCCGTGCGCGTGTTCGGTGATGGCTCTGCAGAGCGCGACTACATCACCGTCGAGGACGCCATGCGCGCCGTTCAGGAACTCATGGACATGGGCGAAGAGGGCATCGTCAACATCGCCTCTGGCAAGTCCCATTCCATCGCCTCGATACTCGGCATGCTAGAAGAGGTCATGGGTCAGACCGCCGAACGGACATATGTCGATGCCGCACGGCGCGCCGATCTGGGACATGTCCATATCAACAATGACAAGATGGTTGCCCGCCTCGGATGGAAACCCGATCAAGAGGCCAAGCCCTACATTCAGAAATACATCGACTGGATGTCGAAGTCCGTTTTCGCATCATAAGCAGAACGTCTCTCGCGAGGCGCGCGCAAGTTCGTGGCTTTCCTAAGCTTCAAACCGTTTTGCGCGCACAAACACGGCCACGGACGGTCGCAAGGCCGTTGAAAGATCAGGAAGAAGCCCGGCAGCGATCATGGTTTGATAGAGCTTGCCGACCTTTTTGATGTTGGTGGGCGTTGGATGCAATTCCATGATGATCAAATCGAAGGGCTTCAAGTCCAGCACATCGATCAAGGGAAACTCAGCACCTTCGATATCACAGACCAAGACATTAGCTTTAACGTCTCGCACTAAATCATTGATATCAATTTTTTTTATTTTCTCTTTGGATACGATATCGGGCGTATCCGGGCTCAGCGAGGATGCCCAAAAATCGCGTGACACATAGAAGGTCGCGTTGCCCTGGCCTTTGCCCGCGAGACCAGTCACGAGGTTGATATCTTCGTAGCCGTTGATCTTGTGAATGTGCTTGATCGTGTCTGTAAGCGCCGGATTGGCCTCAACCGAGGTGACGGCATCGGCCCCGACAATCGAGGCGGCCAGGGCGCCCACAACACCGCACCCCGCCCCCAGATCGAGCACGCGATCATCAGGCTTCAGGCACCGCTCAACAGCGATCCGTTCCAAACGCTCATAGCGATCCTTGGCCATAGCGCGATGCAATTTGGGTGAAAAAACCCCAAAGGGATCTTCAACAGTGATCCCGCTCAGTGAGTATGTTTGCTCTGCCACGTGTCCGCCCATCTCTTTGTTTTTATGGTTTGGATAGTGGCGCTTGGGAAATGAGACAATGGAAAACTGCGCCTTGGACACGCGTGTGGACATTCGCGTGGCATTTACGCCTTTTGCGAGCGGGCTTACGCGCGTCACAAAACGCGACACGTCTTTGTTTTTCGCAGCAGCTTCAAGATCCGGAAGATACGGACATCTCGTCGATCTTTAGCGCCCGCGATCAGGCAAACCGGCAGACCAAACTCACGCAACGCGTCGCATTGATTTACCCGCGGACCTGCGTCACGGTGTGGCAGAGGTTACTATGAAAGGCGTGATGCATGGGACAAGTTTGGAAGGCACTGACCGCGCTTTGCTGTGCAGGTGGCATCACCTCGGGCGCCATCGCAGAGCCCACCGGCACATTTCGCTTTGCCCATGATGTGGGATCGGGTTCGCTGTCGAGCCTTGACCCGATTGCCAATGGTCGCATCCTAACCATCACGGAAAAGCTGATGAGCCGCCTTGTGCGGCCCGGGGTAGAAGGCATTCCACAGCCCGACCTGGCAACGTCCTGGAGCGCAAATGACGACGGGACGGTTTGGACACTGGAGCTGCGCGACGGCGTCACCTTCCACGACGGCAGCGGGTTTGACGCCGCAGACGTGGTCTATTCGTTGGAACGCATCCTGGATCCCGCATCGGACAGCCCTGCGGCGTCGGTGATCTCTATGGTCGCAGGTGTCAAAGCACTGGACGATATGACGGTTGAGCTCACGCTGGAATCCACATTTGCTGATCTTCCGTTGCAATTGATGGATCCCCGTCTGCGCATCATTCCAGAAGGCTCTGGCGACACAATCGGCCAGACCGGCATTGGCACAGGACCCTTCAAGGTGGACGCGTTTGACGCCGACGGGGTGACGATCCTGACCGCGTTTGAAGACTATTACGAAGGTGAGCCCCTGTTGGCGCGGATGGAGATCTACGGCATTCCGGATGAGAAAACCCGGCTGCAAGCCTTCCTGGCCGGGCAGTTGGACATGGAACGCGGGATCAAACCGCTGGTCCGGCGCGCACTCAACCGATCAGATGCTTATGTGGTACAGGAGATACCCACTGGCAATTGGTCCGGCCTGGTGTTTCGCACGGATGTGCCGCCCTTTGACAACGTCAACGTCCGACGCGCGCTGCGCATGGTCGTGGACCGTCAGGAAATGTTGAAATTGGCGCTCGACGGCGGCGGGATCGTCTCATGCGACACGCCGGTGGCGCCCTCAGATCAGTACCGCGCCGATATGGACTGCGCTCGCGATATTGAAGGGGCAAAGCAGCTCTTGGCCGAGGCCGGGTATCCTCACGGGTTGAAGATCAAACTGCATGTGGCAGCGGTGGACGCGGCTTGGGAAGCGATGGCGCTGGTATTTCAGGATCATGCAGCACAGGCGGGCATTGACGTGGAAATCGTCAACGCGTCCGCCGATGGCTACTGGTCAGAGGTTTGGATGAAAAAGGACGCTTTCGCCACCAGCTGGGGAGAACGTCCGGGGGATCAGGCCCTCAACGAGCCGTTCCAAAGCCAGGCCAAGTGGAATGAAAGCTATTTTCAGGATTACACATTCGATGAAAAGATGCGGCAAGCCCGGCAAAGCCTGGACTTCTTCCAGCGCCGCGGCTTTTACGTTGAGGCGCAGGAATACCTGTTCAAGCGCTCCGGCACACTCATTCCCTTTCACCGCACCCAACTCGTGGGCCTCTCACCGCGCGTAAAAGGGCTGCCAGGCTTCAAAAGTGATAGGATCCGCTGGCATCAGGTCAGCGTCGACGAGACCCCATCCTGATCCGGACTGCGCGACTGAGCACGACTGGGCGCGAAATCTTTGAAAGATTTCTGCCCGAATTCTTTCAAAGAATTCGGCGCACTTGAGCTCGGATCAATAATTGCCCGCCACGTATTTCGCGATCGCGGCACCGCGGCTGTTCACATCGAGCTTTTGATATATCGCTTTGAGGTAGTACTTCACGGTATTTTCAGACAGCCCCAGCCGCGCTGAGATCTGGAAATTCGTCAGCCCGTCCACCAAAAGCGCCAATATCTCATGCTCACGCCGAGACAGGCTATCGGTTTTCTCAGAGGTCAGCTTGCGTAAAATGTCTGTGGGCAGGATAGAATGCCCCTCAACCAGTTTGCCCAGGATCTTTGGCAAGCTCGTCAGGATTTGGCTCATCATGCAGATGGAATTTGCACCGGATTTGATGGCGGTTCGTATAAAGGCAAGCTCGGTGTCTTCTGCCACCACGACCACCATGACCTGAGGAAAGTCCGCCCGGACCATATCGAGCGCCCGTGTGAGATCGGCGTCCACAAGCCGCACACCTAGGATCAAAATGCCCTGCCCTTCCAACGCGTTCAGTGTTTTAGACAGGTTTGGCAAATCGGTTGCGAACTGGCCCTGACGAACCTCAGGGATCTGAGCCACCAAGGACGCTATACCCTGACAAACGATTAGCTGCCGATCCGCGATCACAACCTCAGGCCGGTCATCTTGCGGTGCAACTGTTAGATCAGTGTCTGGTCTTAATTCTCCCATATCCCAACTATACACGAAAAATATCGCGAAATACTTCTGTAAAATGGCGTGGCACGCCGCGCGCAAGCCATTGAAAAACAACAAAAAGTTAGTATGCAATGGCATGCTGTTGAGAATCAGGGCAAGTTTCCGCATTTCGCTACCCGGCCGGGTGGGAGATGCCACCCATTAGGCTGCTTGATTTCTCAATTAATCGCCGCACATATCCCCACGGGCGTAGTTTTAAGGGGCATGCCGAGACATAAGACCCCGCAGCTGGTTACGAAGGAGACGCAAATGAACGGTTTTCAGCACCTATTCATCCCGGGGCCTACAAACATCCCGGAACCCATCCGTCAATCTATGAACGTGCCCATGGAGGACATGCGCGCGCCGGACTTTGGCGATTTGGTCCAAGGTCTGTTGACCGACATGAAGAAAACCTACCGTCTTGAAAACGGTCGGGTCTTCATTTTCCCATCCTCCGGAACAGGCGCTTGGGAATCTGCGATCCAGAACACATTGCAATCTGGCGACAAGGTTTTGATGTCGCGCTTTGGTCAGTTCTCGCTCCTGTGGGTCGACATGGCCGAACGCCTCGGGCTTGACGTGGATTGCGTTGAGGTTGAATGGGGCAAAGGTGTTCCGCTTGAGGAATATGCCAAGCGCCTTGAGGCTGACAAAAACCATGAAATCAAAGCGGTCTTTGCAACGCAGAATGAAACTGCAACCGGCGTGACCTCCGATATCGAGGGTGTACGCAAAGTTCTCAACGAGCTTGATCACCCGGCGATGCTCTTTGTCGACGGCGTCAGCTCCATCGCGTCCATCGAGTTTGAAATGGAGAAATGGGGTGTCGACCTTGCCGTGTCCGGCTCTCAAAAGGGTTACATGCTTCCAGCCGGCTTGGGATTTCTTGGTGTGTCCGATAAAGCGCTGGACGCGAACAAAGCGCTCAGCAATTCCGGCATGGCGCGGTGCTACTTCAGCTTTGAAGACATGATCAAGCTCAACGATACAGGCTACTTCCCCTACACGCCTGCAACGCAGCTGCTGCGCGGCTTGCGCTGCTCGCTCGACATGATCCTGGAGACGGGCATGGAGAGCATCTGGGCCCGTCACAATCGAATGGCCGAAGGTGTCCGCGCCGCCGTGTCGGCGTGGGACGGATGCCAGCTCGTATCACAAGGGCCGGAATGGGCCTCTGACACGGTGTCTGCAATCTATGCCCCTGAGGGTGTGGACGCGCGCGACGTGATCTCCACAGCCTACTACAAGTATCAGACATCGCTGGGCTCCGGCCTCAACAAGCTGATGGGCAAAGCGTTCCGTATCGGTCACCTGGGCTCTTTGAACCCGGTCATGCTATGCGGTGCGATCTCGGCGGCGGAAATGGCGCTTGTCGATGCAGGTGCGAAGATTGAGCCAGGCTCCGGCGTTGCGGCGGCACAGGCGCAGTACCGTGCCACGACCCCTGCCACCATGAAGGCCAGCGCGAAGGCAGCCTGACCAATATGAGTGACATGAAGATCTTGGTCACCCGCGCCTGGCCAAAAGAAGCAGAAGACCATCTCGTCGCCCAAGGTTTGGGCGACGTTACCTTGCGCCATCCCGACAGCCCCATGAGCAAAGATGAGTTCATGGCAGCCGCCGAGGAATGCGACGTGATCATGCCCACCGTGTCCGACAAAATCCCGCCGGAATTCTACCCAGCGGCCAGTGGCAAGGTGAAGATCATGGCCAATTACGGTGTGGGCTTTAATCATATCGACATTGATGCCGCCCGCGAAAACGGCATTGCCGTAACCAACACTCCTGAGGTGCTGACCGATTGCACCGCGGATCTGGCCATGGGCCTGATGCTCACTGCCGCGCGCCGCATTGGCGAGGGCGAGCGCGAAACACGTGCAGGTGATTGGGCCGGTTGGCGCCCGACGCATATGATCGGCAAGAAGGTGACAGGTGCCACCATCGGCATCGTTGGCTTCGGCCGGATCGGTCAGGCCATGGCGCGACGGGCGCATTATGGCTTTGGCATGCGGGTTGTGTTCCAGGATGCCTGGCAAGTGCCGGACGACATTAAGGCCCAAAATGGCAATGCAGAGCAACTGGGATCGATTGCTGAAGTGGCCGCGCAGGCCGATTTCTTGTCTCTGCACATGCCCGGCGGCGCTGACACCTACAAAATGATCAATGCAGACGTGTTCAACGCACTGAAGCCTGGGGCCATTTTGGTGAATTCAGCGCGCGGCGACGTTGTCGATGAAGATGCGCTCTTTGATGCGCTCGACAGCGGGCAGCTCTCTGCAGCTGGTCTTGACGTGTTTCACAATGAGCCTGCCCTTGATCCACGGTTCATGAACTACGGCAACATCGTTCTCGCACCGCATCTGGGTAGTGCGACGGATGGCACGCGGGTCGGCATGGGATACCGTGCGATCGAAAATCTCAAGGCGTTCCTCAGTGGGGATACGCCCGGCGATTTGGTGACCTGAACCGTCAACGGTTTGTTAACCAAGACACACCACAGTCGGGCCATGTTGAACAATCATGGCCCGATTGATCCCGAAAAATGGATGAGAGATATATTCTCATCAAAATCGGCCCGAGACGGGCAAGTGGTTCGTCGAAAACTCCGTGATGTCGATAGGTTTATAGGTCGGGAGCGGTTTGCTCAGGAGCTCCATCGGCGTGGCTACCGTGCGGTTGAGAACTCTGGACAGATCATTATTTTCTGCAACCAAGAACCGGTCCGTCAGTTTCAGTGACCCCATTTTCTTGCAAGAAAATGGATCAGAAAATTGGAATTTTCTGTTGCAGAATTTTGCAAAATTCTGATTCGCGCGATACCAAGTTCTGGACCTAAGTTTCCTATCGTAAACAGTTGATTTCTTTGGGAGACGCGCGCCACCGCTTCTGTGTTCGAATGCATCCCGAGCAGCCTGCGCCGGGTAGGGCCGCCCTACCCGTTCCGATCCTGCGCCCCATCCTGGGCACGGGTTTTTACCCAGCCGAAAGTGTTGAGCCGGAGCCCTGAATGCGATCTTCGCAGCAACGTTGCCACATAAAAGACCACTTCAAGGAAGACCAACCACATGAGCTACACACTTCACCCGCTCAAAAAACAACGCCTGCAAAGATCAGAATTGGCGGTTCCAGGGTCAAACCCGTCTATGATCGAAAAGGCCGCTGACACCGACGTTGATTACATTTTCCTCGATCTCGAGGATGCCGTGGCGCCCCCAGACAAGGTGCAGGCGCGATCCAACATCATTCAGGCGCTCAACGACATCGATTGGAAGGCCAAAGGCAAGACCATGTCGATCCGGATCAACGGGCTCGACACGCATTACATGTATCGCGACGTGGTTGAGATTGTAGAACAGGCCGGCCAACACCTCGACACTATCCTTGTGCCCAAAGTGGGTGTGCCTGCAGACCTCTATACGGTGGAAACCATGGTGAGCCAGATCGAAGAGGCCATGGGGTTCGAGCACCAGATTGGGCTGGAGGCTTTGATCGAAACCTCCCTCGGCATGGCCAATGTCGAAGCGATTGCCGCCGCACCCGGACGCCTCGAGGCCATGCATTTCGGCGTTGCGGACTACGCGGCCTCGACACGGGCGCGCACGGTTGTGATCGGTGGCCTGAACCCCGACTATCCCGGGGATCAATGGCATTTCGCCCTGTCGCGCATGACTGTGGCCTGCCGTGCCTACGGGCTCAGAGCAATCGATGGGCCGTTCGGTGATTTCTCCGATCCAGATGCCTATGTCGCCTCGGCCAAGCGAGGTGCGACGCTCGGCATCGAAGGCAAATGGGCCATTCACCCAACACAAATTGAGCTGGCCAATAGCGTGTTCTCACCGCCTGAGGCCGAAGTCGACCGCGCCCGCCGGATTATTCAAGAGTTGCGCAAGGCCGAGGCCGAGGGCCGTGGGGCAGCGGCGCTCGATGGAAAGATGATTGATGCGGCCAGCGAACGCATGGCCAACAACGTGATCGTTGTCGCCGATGCGATCGCCGCAAAAGGTTAAGAGAGGAGGATAACACTATGGATATCCATGAATATCAAGCCAAAGACCTGCTGAAGCAATTCGGCGTCGCTGTGCCGCGAGGCGGTATTGCCTACAGCCCCGAACAAGCCGTTTACCGTTGTTCAGAACTGTCGGGCGACAAGTGGGTCGTGAAGGCCCAAATTCATTCCGGGGCGCGAGGCAAAGCCGGCGGTGTTCGGATCTGCGCCTCAGAGGAAGAGGTTCAGGAAGCCGCCCAGTGGATGCTGGGCCGTCGTTTGGTCACGCATCAAACCGGGCCACAAGGCAAGCTGGTCAACCGCCTCTACATTGAAGAGGCCACAAACATCGCCCAGGAACTCTATTTGGCGTTCGTGATGGACCGGACGCTCGAACGCGTTGTGGTCGTGGCTTCTGCTCAGGGCGGAATGGAGATTGAAGAGATCTCTGAAAACGAACCGGACTCCATCATCCGCTCCGTCGTTGATCCGGCTGTCGGCATGCAGGCCTTCCAGGCGCGCGAGATCGCCTTCCAACTGGGGCTTGATGCGCCTTTGATCAGTCAAGCCAGCAAAACCATCATGGGCTGCTACGAGCTCATGAGCCAAAAAGATGCCGCGATGGTTGAGATCAATCCCCTTGTTGTGACAACGGGCAATGAGATCGTGGCGCTCGATGGCAAACTGAGCTTTGACGAAAATGCGCTCTTCCGGCATCCGGGCATCTCAGAGCTGCGCGACAAAAGCCAGGAAGATCCGCGCGAAACCTATGCGGGTGATCGGGGCCTCAACTACATTGGCCTTGATGGCAAGATCGGTTGCATCGTGAACGGCGCGGGCCTCGCGATGGCCACGCTCGACATGATCAAAATGGCCGGTGGTGAGCCTGCAAACTTCCTCGATGTGGGTGGCGGTGCCAGCCCCGAACGCGTCCTGATGTCGTTCAAAGCCGTGCTCAACGACAAGAATGTTGAGGCCATTCTGGTCAACATCTTCGCGGGTATCAATCGCTGCGACTGGATCGCGGAAGGCGTGATCCGGGCGGTCAAAGAGCTCGATATCAAGATGCCGCTTGTCGTGCGTCTATCGGGCACAAATGTGGAAGAAGGTCAGAAATTGCTGGCCGAAAGCGGCCTCAATATCACGACCGCGAACACGCTCGCGGAGGCGGCCAACAAGGTCGTGCACCAGTGGAAAGCAGCCGATCTGAAGGAGGCCGTGTGATGGCGATTATCATCAATTCAGAAACCAAGGTTCTGGTCACCGGCTTCACCGGCCGCATCGGGAGCTTTCACGCGCAAGACATGATCAACCACGGCACCAATGTCGTGGGCGGCGTGACACCGGGCAAAGGCGGGATGACCCACTTGGGCCTGCCTGTCTTCAACACGGTCAAAGGCGCTGTTGCGGAAACTCAGGCCGACATGGTCATCAGCTTCGTGCCCCCGCCTTTTGCGGCAGACTCGATCATGGAAGCGGCCGATGCGGGGATCAAAACCTGCGTGTGCATCGCGGACGGTCTGCCAACACAAGACATGATCCGCGTGAAGCGCTATATGCGCCGCTATAAGGAAGAAAAGCGCATGCGGCTCATTGGGCCGAACTGCGCAGGCGTGATAACGCCGGGTCAGGCCTTTGCCGGGCTGATGCCACCCCATATCTACAAGCCCGGGCGCGTGGGCATCGTCAGCCGTTCCGGTACGCTGGGCTATGAGGCGGCAAGCCAAATGTCTGAGCGTGGGATCGGCGTGTCTTCCTCTATCGGTATTGGCGGCGACCCGATCAACGGATCCAGCTTCAAAGACATCATGGAGCTCTTTGAGGGCGATCCCGACACCGATGCGGTGGTGCTCGTCGGTGAAATCGGCGGCCCGCAGGAGGCTGAGGCGGCCGAATACATCCGCGATCACATGACCAAGCCGGTTGCGGCCTATATTGCCGGACTTTCCGCGCCGAAGGGCCGCCGGATGGGACATGCGGGTGCGATCGTGTCAGCTTTCGGGGAATCGGCGCAAGAAAAGGTCGACATCCTCAAACAAGCGGGCGTGTCGATTGTGCCAACGCCGTCATCCTTCGGCGAAGTCATTGAAAAAATGGTCGCCTGATCTTCCTGCGGAGCGACTGGCCGAGCCCCGGTGCCCCCAAGCGGCGCCGGGGTTTTTCATTGGCCCTCTGGCCCAAGAGCGCGTTCTTTGAGAGACTTGGGAGGGAAATCTCTCAGATAATTCGGTGGCTGCCAAACGGCATGAGGTCTCATTGATCACGAGCGTAAGTAAATTTCTTTTTGTTATCATCGCACTCTATTGCGCGGTGGCCGTGATGATGTTCCTGTTGCAGCGCCAGTTGCTCTATCATCCCAGCAACGTCAATCCGGATCCACGGACTGTGGGCCTCAGCGGTGTTGACGTCATAAGCCTTGAGACGCCCGACGGGGAAAGCATCATCCTCTGGCACGCGCCCGCGCCGCGGGATCGCCCTTATGTCCTGTTCTTCCAGGGCAATGGCGGTGAGATCGCCAACCGAGCCGACCGCTTTGCCGCCTATCAGGACGCCGGGTTCGGCGTCGTCTTTGTCTCTTGGCGCGGATACGGCGGCAGTTCTGGTGCACCTTCTGAGACGGGTTTCATGACAGATGCGCGCGCCGCCTATGACTGGCTTCGGGCGACAGGCGTTGATCGCGATCGCATAGCGTTGGTGGGCGAATCGCTCGGCACTGGAGTGGCTGTTCGACTGGCTGCAGAGCGAAAGGTCGGCGCCGTCCTGCTGGGCGCGCCATTCACTGCGGCGGTGGACATTGCCGCGCGCCAATACCCTTGGCTGCCGGTGCGGCTTTTGATGAAAGATCAGTTTCGCAGCCGGGATTACATCGATCAGATCACCGCCCCGATCCTTATTCAGCACGGCACCGAAGATCGCGTGGTGCCCTATGTCCTGGGCCAAGAGCTTTCAGTTCTTGCGGGCGATCACGCAACCTTCATTACTGTGCCCAATGCCGGGCATCAGATGCTCTACGGACCCGAAATCCTCGAGCGCGAAATCGCATTCATTCAGAACGCGTTATCGCCCTGAGCTCACGCGAATGCCCTACTCAGCCGCCATCTGCGCAGACGGTGTCGAAAGCGAGATCGCATGCTCTTCTTCGGTCATCTCTTCTGCGATGCCCTCAAAGAGCGGCGTCGACAGGTACCGCTCCCCGGTGTCTGGCAACATGACGAGCATAATGGAGCCATCGGGCGCATCCTTGGCCAGCTCCATCGCGATGGCGAAAGTAGAGCCGCCGGAAATGCCGGTGAAGATCCCCTCTTCTGCTGCCAGCCTGCGCGACCACGCAATGCCATCGGCGCCGGCAACGGGCAAAAGCTCATCATACCCGCCGTGGTCGATGGCCTCTTGCAGGACGTATGGGATGAAGTCCGGCGTCCACCCCTGAATCGGGTGCGGATTGAAATGCGGATGGCCCTCGGTGGGTTGATTGGCCTCGTTGCGAGTGTTGATGTAGCCGGACCCAAGGATCGCCGCGTTATCCGGCTCGGTCAGAATGATTTTGGTGTCGGGCCGCTCTTTGCGCAGCACCCGCGACACGCCCGAGACCGTGCCGCCTGTGCCATAGCCTGTGACCCAGTAATCCAGCCGCTCGCCTTCGAAATCCGCGAGGATTTCCCGCGCTGTGGTGGCTTCGTGGATGTCGGCATTGGCCGATGTCTCAAACTGACTGGCCAGAAACCAGCCGTTCTCTTCGGCCAGTTCCTTGGCCTTGGTGTACATGCCAAATCCCTTGAGACCCTTGGGCGTCAGCACCACTTTGGCGCCGAGAAACCGCATCAGGCGGCGGCGCTCTACTGAGAAGCTTTCGGCCATGGTGACCACAAGCGGATACCCCTTGGCGGCGCAGACCATCGCGAGCCCGATGCCCGTATTGCCCGAAGTCGCCTCGACCACGGTCTGGCCAGGTTTTAGGCTGCCATCGCGTTCGGCCGCCTCAATAATGCTGAGCGCGAGGCGGTCCTTGACCGATCCGGCCGGATTGAACGCCTCGAACTTGACGTAGACGGTGACGTTGTCCGGCGCGATACGGTTGATGCGAATAGAGGGTGTGTTGCCCACGGTATCTAAAACACTGTCATAACGCATCCCGCGCCCGTTGGTGGTTCGAATTGCCATGTGATGTCCTCCAAGCCCTTAATGCAGGGAGCAGCGTAGCATGGCCGTCAGACCTTGAATACCGGGAGATCACCCAGGGTAGAGCGCCGTGAATTTCTCATCGAGATAGGCCATGAGCGGCGCTGATGTGGGCGCCTCTCCACACGCATGGGTGATCGTCTCTTTGGGGGTGCGCAGGCCGCCATGGGTTTGCAGATTGTCGCGCAGCCATGTCGTGGCGGGCGTTGGATCTCCCTTAGCCAAAGACCCGTGCAGATCGTTCACCTGCACGCTCAGCGCCTTGTAAAGGCACCCGGCATAGACATTACCCAGGCTGTAGGTGGGGAAGTATCCGAAAAGCCCCACGGACCAGTGGACATCCTGCAAGACGCCGTTGGAGGGTTTGTCGACCGCATAGCCGAAATCGGCTTCAAAGCGGTCATTCCATGCCGCCTCAAGATCTTTGACGTCGAGATCACCCGCCACAAGCGCGCGTTCCAGATCAAAGCGCAGCATGATGTGCAGATTGTACTGAACTTCGTCGGCTTCCGTCCGGATATAGCCGCGATGCACGCGATTGACGGCACGGTAAAACGCGTCTTCGTCCGCCACGCCTATATCGCCAAACCGGTCGCGCATCTGCCCATAGAGCCACCCGCAATAGGCCCGGCTGCGGCCCAACTGATTTTCGTAGATGCGCGACTGGCTCTCATGCACGCCCATAGAGACACCAGACCCAAGCGCCGTCATGCGATACGCAGGATCTATGCCTTGCTCATAGCAGGCATGCCCGGTTTCATGGATCGTTGAATATATGCAATTGAACGGGTCGTCTTCCGCGATGCGCGTTGTAATCCGCACGTCATCGCCTGAGCCCGATGAAAACGGATGCACTGCCAGATCGAGGCGCCCACGGGTGGTGTCATAGCCAAACCGCGCTGCAATGTCGTTGGCCAAGGCGATTTGGGTATCCGCGTCGAACTGACCGCTTATCTCGGGCGCAGGGGATGCGCCAAGCGCGCGTTCCCGCAGTGCAACGAGACCGGGCCGCATGTGATCGAACATCTCGTGCAGCTCATCGGCTGTGATGCCCAATTCGTAATTTTCAACAAGCGCGTCATAAGGGGTTTGGTTGTCGCCCGCGACGGCCTCGGCATAGTCCCGAGACAGGTCAACCACCTCTTTCAGCACTGGCAGAAACAGCGCCACATCGTCAGAGGCCCGCGCATCCGCCCAGATGCCCTGCGACCTGCTGGTGAGCCGGGCCAAGGCGGTGGCAAGCTCGGCAGGCACCTTGAGCTCGCGTTCATAGTCGCGCTTGATGGTGCGCAGCTTGGCCTCCGCGACCGCATCCTCAGGCTGCGCGGCCGAAATCCAATCTCCAACACGCGGGTCGGTGCGACGTGCATGCAGGATCGCGGCCATGGCGCCCTGCTCTTCGGAGCGCTGCTCAGACGCACCGCGAGGCATCATGGTTTCCTGGTCCCAGCTCAACCGACCCGCCACCTGGGCAAGGGCGCGGGTCTGCCGGTCATGGGCCATCAGGTCGAAATATGCGGTCATGGATTATCCTCGGATAGATTGGGCAACAGGATACTGGCACAGGAAACGCGCACGCAGGATCAACACCCAAACGGCGACGGCAAGCAATTGATGCACGATCGCAATCTCCCACGGCGCCGCATAGAGAACTGTCACGATGCCCAAAGCGATCTGTGCCAGCAAAGCCAGCATCATCAGATTGAACGCGCGGCGTGTCCTGGCGTGGGCGCTGCTGCGGCTGCGATACCAAACGAACAAGGCATAGGCGAGGACGAGATAACCCCATTTCCTGTGGATGAACTGCACGAAGCCCGCGTTTTCAAAGAAGTTGTTGATGCCAAGCTCGGGCATCCAAAACTGCATCGGCACGAAAGAGCCGCCCATAAGCGGCCAGTCGGTGAAAGAGCGGCCCGCATCAATGCCCGCCACGAGCGCGCCAAGCAGGATCTGGATGAAGACGAAATGCAAAACACCCGTGGACATGCTGAAAAGCCGCCCTTCCCGATCGCGCCGGGCTTGCATCAGCTCCCGCTCAGGGCGCGACATGTGCAGGCTGTACCAGGTGATAAAGCCCAGAATGATGAAGGCGAGGCCCAGATGCGTCGCGAGACGGTAGCTTGCCACATCCAGCATGGTGCCCGTGAGACCCGAGGACACCATCCACCAGCCGATCGCCCCCTGTAGGCCGCCCAAAGCCCCGACGAGGAAAAGCCGCCCCGTCCAGCCAGAAGGCATTTTGCGAAAGAGGAGCAGACCGAAAAATCCGACGGCCCAAATCAGTCCAATCACCCTGCCAAGCTGTCTGTGGCCCCACTCCCACCAATAGATGACCTTGAATTCTTCGAGGCTCATCCCTTTGTTTTGCAACTGATATTCAGGGATTTCGCGATACTTCTCGAACTCTGACTGCCACTCGACCGCGTTCAGCGGCGGGATGGCGCCCGTGACCACGTTCCATTCAGTGATCGAAAGCCCGCTGTCGGTCAAACGCGTGAGCCCACCGACGACGATCATCAGGACCACAAACGCAAAGAGCACCATCAGCCAGATGCGCACGGCTGCACGCGATCCGGTGCGTCCTTTATCGATCACGCCTTTGGTCGGTGCGGCGCGCGTCTCCGCCTCGGCCTCCGACGCAACTTCTTCAAAAATACTGCGCTTGGTGCTCATTGGTGGGATATATTCCTGACGTTGGCGCTTGCCAGACCCTATGTCGGGCGCGCGAGGGCATCAACGATCTTTCCACCGCACCATCTGTCGCAGGACACCGTGCAGCATCTGCACATCGGCGCGGGTCAGTGGCATGCGGCTCCACATATTGCGCAGGTTGGTCTTCATATTGGTGGCTTTGGTGTCTGGGAAAAAGAAACCCGCTTGGGTGAGCGTGTCCTCGTAATGCATTGATAAATTTTCAACATCCGCGTGGCTGGCCCAATCGGCCTGTGCCATTTCGGTGCGCTCTGAGTTGGCCTCCTGCGTGGCCCGACGCCACTCATAAGCCGTCAACAACACGCATTGCGCCAGATTGAGCGACGGAAACTCCGGATTGACCGGCACGTTGATGATCGCATTGGCCCGCGCGATATCGTCGTTTTCGAGCCCTGCCCGTTCGGGGCCAAAAAGCACGCCAACCCGTTGGCCTGCCGCGATTTTCTCGGCTGAGATCTGCATCGCGCGTTCGGCCGTCACCACCGGCTTGGTCAACCCGCGCGGGCGCGCGGTTGTGGCAAAGACCATGTCGCAGTCTTGCAGCGCATCCGGCGTCGTCTGAGCCAAAAGCGCCTCATCAAGCAGCCGCCCCGCCCCGCTGGCCATCGCCACGGCCTTGGAATTTGGCCAGCCGTCGCGAGGATCCACAATCCGCATGGCATCAAGGCCGAAATTCCACATGGCCCGCGCCGCCGCCCCGATGTTCTCGCCCATCTGCGGGCGCACGAGAACGAAAATCGGCTGGTTTGGGTCTGTGGGCATAGGACACTCCTGTTCCCCGCTCCTTAGGCGGGTTTGACGCGGCTGAAAAGAGCGGATGGACAGGCCACGCACATCGCCGCTATAGGGGCTGGAAGACCAAAGGGGGCCACGATGCAAGATCACGACGAAGCCGGGCCAGAACAGCCGCAGATTTACCTGATCACGCCCCCCGAAATTGAACTCAGCCGGTTTCCAAAGGCCTTGGATAATGTGCTCGACTCACAGGATATCGCCTGTGTTCGGCTCGCCCTGTCCTCTCACGATGAAATGGAGCTCTCTCGCGCCTCAGATGCCTGTCGCGAGGTAACCCATGCCCATGATGTCGCGTTGGTCATTGAGACGCATTTCGTTTTGGCGGAGCGGTTGGGATTGGACGGTGTGCATCTTCTGGATGGCGCACGACAGGTGCGTGCGGCGCGCAAGGCCTTGGGGCCTGACGCCATTGTGGGCTGCTTTTGCGGCACCAGCCGCCATGACGGCATTTCAGCCGGTGAAGCGGGCGCCGATTATGTCAGTTTTGGCCCCGCTGGCCTCAGCGCATTGGGCGATGGCAGCCAGGCCGAGACAGATCTCTTTGCCTGGTGGAGTGAAATGATCGAAGTGCCGGTGGTGGCCGAAGGCGCGCTGGATCTCGATCGCATGGCGGAATTGAGCGGCGTGACCGACTTTTTTGGCATCGGTGGCGAGATCTGGAACGCAGATGACCCGGCAGAGGCGCTCGCAACCTTGAGCCGCGCGATGGTCTAACGGCTCACTTGTCGTTCAACCGGCATGCCAGATCGCACGGCTGCTTCTGTTTTCGCCGCCAACGCTTTGCGATCAGGCAAATCGCGCACAGCGAGCGGCGGATGGCACACCACCTTCACCGCACCGCCTGCTGGGGTGGCCAGCAAAGCCAGGGCGTGCGGTCCAAACTCCATATCACCCCACCATCCATAAAATCGAAGATCCTGGCCCTGCGGCGCGGTGT
>CAKZYL010000294.1 GCA_937884705.1 uncultured Roseovarius sp.
GTGCAGGCGGCCGTCTTGGAGCTGCTCGATGATGTGCGCAACCGCTTCGATCTGGCGATGCTCTTCATCACCCATGACCTTCGCGTCGCCGCGCAGGTATGCGACCGGATCATCGTGATGCGACAGGGCGTGGTGGTGGAACAGGGACCCACGGCGGAGGTCTACGCCAATCCGCAGCATGAATACACTCAATCCCTGCTGGCCGCAGCGCCCGGCCACCAGATGTTCGCCAACTGACCAGCGTGGAGGCACGACATGACAGTGATGCCAGAAATCGCGGCCTCTGAGGCCGAGCTCGTAGAGATTTTCGAAGATCTGCACCGCCACCCTGAGATCGGGTTCGAGGAAACCCGCACATCGCGCATCGTGGCAGAAAAGCTGCGCGCCTATGGCATTGATGAAGTTCATGAAGGCATTGGCGGAACCGGTGTCGTTGGGCTGATCCGCGGCAAAGGGGCGGGCAACCGCTGCGTGGGTCTGCGCGCTGATATGGATGCGCTGCCGATAGACGAGATCAGCGGCGTGGCTTACGCGTCTCAGAACCCCGGCGCGATGCATGCCTGCGGCCATGACGGCCACACGACCATGCTGCTCGGTGCTGCGAAATACCTGGCAGCGACCCGCAATTTCGACGGCACCGCCATGATGATCTTTCAGCCCGCCGAAGAGGGTCTGGGTGGCGCGCGCCGGATGATCGCCGAAGGCCTTTTTGAGCGCTTCCCCTGCGACGAGGTTTATGGAATGCACAACAATCCGATGGCCGCGCCGGGGCATGTCTCTATCTGCAAGGGCACGGCCATGGCGGGCGCGCAGTTTTTCGACATCACCGTAACCGGTCGAGGCAGCCACGCCGCCATGCCGCAGCAATCGCGCGATGCTGTTGTGATTGCCTCAAACCTCGTGGGGCAGCTGCAAAGCGTGGTGTCGCGCAATGTTGCGCCGACGGATACCTGCGTGTTGTCGGTGACCCAGATCCACGCGGGATCTGCGTACAATGTTGTGCCCGAGACGGCGACGCTCGCCGGGACCATCCGCTATTTCAAGGATGACGTGCGCGATCTCACTGAAGACCGCATGGCTGCGCTCTGCAAGGGTGCTGAAGCCGCCTACGGCGTCGAAATCACCTTCGAGAGCCGCAACATTTTCGATGTGCTGATCAACGACGCGGATCTTTCGGATGCCTATCTCGCCGCGGCAGCCGATATCGTCGGGCAGGATCACGTGTCAGAAGTGCATACACCCATGACCGGATCCGAGGACTTTGCCGACATGCTCAAAGTGGTGCCGGGGGCTTATTGCATGGTGGGACACACCGGCGACATTGCCCTGCACAACCCGGCCTTTGTTCTGGGTAAGGAGATCCTTCCGGTGGGCGCATCCGTCATGGCCCGGATGCTTGAACACCGCCTACCGCCCGGATGAGTGTCCGAGGCTAGAAAGGATCAATCGGACCCATGGGCAGGCCAAGACGCTCCTCTATGGCCAAGGCCACCTGCAAAAGGCGTGCTTCTGAGCCCAAAGTACCAAATGCTGCACCTCCAATGAATGTCCTGTTCCCCAGAAGAGATTAAAGAGTTGCCAATTTCAAA
>CAKZYL010000295.1 GCA_937884705.1 uncultured Roseovarius sp.
CAGCATTGTCGCCGTTGACATTGATCGAAAGGCCTATGATGGCACCTTCTGACACGAAAGGCGCGCTTGACGGCCTTCTGATCCTGGATCTCTCGCGTATTCTGGCAGGGCCCACGGCCACCCAGCTGATGGGCGATATGGGTGCTACGGTGATCAAGATCGAAAACCCCAAATCCAACGGCGATGACACGCGCGCATGGGGCCCGCCCTATGCCGAAACCCATGACGGCCAGAGCGATCTCAGCGCGTATTTCATGTCGTCCAACCGCAACAAGTACTCAGTCTCGGCCGACCTTTCGACAGAAGAAGGCCGCGAACTTGTGCGTGCAATCGCAGCCAAGGCCGACGTTGTGATCGAAAACTACAAGCCTGGTGGGTTGGAAAAATACGGGTTCGATCATGCAACGCTCTGCGCGCAGTATCCGGCGCTTGTCTATCTTTCGATCTCTGGCTTTGGCCAGGATGGGCCCAACCGGAACAGGCCCGGTTATGATCTCATGGCGCAAGGCTATGGCGGGATCATGTCGCTCACTGGCCCGGCGGATGGACAACCCATGAAAGTGGGCGTCGGCATCGCCGATGTCATGTGCGGAATGTACGCAACGATTGGCATTCTGGCCGCCCTCCGCCACCGTGATCAAACGGGGGAGGGGCAATACATCGATCTCTCTCTGGTGGACAGTCAAATGGCTTGGCTGATCAACGAGGGGACGAACTTCCTGACATCCGGGCAATTGCCGAAACGTCGTGGAAATGCACACCCCAATATCGTGCCCTATGAGGTGTTTGCAGCCAGCGACGGCCATATCCTTCTCGCCGCCGGCAATGACGGGCAGTTTCAACGCATGGCTTTGGAATTTGACCGATCTGATTTGGCCGAAGACGCCCGCTATCAGACGAATCCCCTGAGGATTGAGAACAGGGAAACCCTGATCCCCGAGATCGCTGAAACATTCGCCAAGTTCACAGCAGAGGAATTGTTGCAAAAGCTGCAAAATGCGGGTGTCCCCTGCGGGCCTATTTACAATGTGGAGCAAGCCCTGACGTCCGATCAGGCGCAGGCACGCGGCATGGTCGTGCCTGTACCGCACGCCGACACCGTGGCGGGAGAGGTTTCCTTGCTCGGAAACCCGCTCAAATTTTCAGCGACACCGGTAACATTTCGCCGACCGCCCCCGAGGTTCGGCCAAGATACGCAGACCGTGATCGAAATGCTTGATATTGTCGGCAAATCAAGCGTTTCCGACGGCTGAGATCACAAAAACGTTTATCTGAAATCACGATCCCGTGCGGTAGCAAGAGCGTGAAGTGAGTTCACGAGCCAGACGTCCTAGGTGAAAGGCTCAAGGAACTCGTGTGAAAGGATCGTACATGCACACAGACATTTGTAACTGTCAGGTCAGTTTGACTGACGCGGCAGCGGTGGCCGAGTGGAATGGTATGATCCTTGGGTTCTTGTCGCATGCGAAAACCGTGCCGGGATACCTCAAACGACTTCTTGAAATGTCTCCAGACTACGCGATGGCCTACGCCGCCAAGGGGCTTTTCGCGATGATGATGGGCAAGCGTGAATTGATTGCGGCCGCCCAAGAGGCCAATCAAAACGCCCAAAATGCTATGGCCCAAGGTGGCGCCACGCGGCGCGAACAAAGCTGGTGCGCGGCTCTTGATTGCTGGGTGAACGGACGCCCATTGCAGGCGGTCCAATGCATCGAGAGCGCCTTGCGGGACAACCCGGCCGATACAATGAGCATGAAGGTCTCGCACGCGATCCGGTTCATGATGGGCGACAATGTCGGCATGCGCCGCTCCATTGAACGCGTGATCGCGGCCCACGACGAAGAGCATGCGTTGCGCGGTTACGCACTGGGATGTCTGTCCTTTGCCCAAGAAGAAACGGGCGATTACGCCTTGGCCGAAAAATCTGGCCTTGAGGCCCTGCAATTTGCCCCCGATGATGCGTGGGGCATGCACTCGGTGGCGCATGTCTATGACATGACCCACCAAACGCAGGCGGGCATCGCGCTCATTGAAAACAACACACGTGCGTGGGGCCATTGCAACAATTTCCGCTATCACGTCTGGTGGCATAAGGCGTTGCTCTTATTGGATCTGGGCGAATACGATGCCGTGCTCGGCCTCTACGACACGGAAATTCGTGAAGAGAAAACAGATGATTATCGCGATTTCTCCAATGCCAGCTCGCTGCTCCTGCGGCTTGAGTTGGAGGGCGTAGACGTGGGCGATCGCTGGTCCGAACTGGCGGATCTGGCAGAAAGCCGAAGCGGCGATGGATGTCTGGTCTTTGCCGATCTGCACTACATGCTGGCCCTTGCAGGCGACAATCGCCCGGATGCAGCTGCGCGCCTGACCGCGAACGTGGCCACGACCGCTCAGGGCAGCGCGGACCAGGCCCATGTGATGAAAGATCCCGGTGTCGCGGCCGCAGAAGGGCTCGCGGCCTTTGGCGAAGGCCAGTACGATCTGGCGTTCTCCAAGCTGCGCGCAGCGCAACCAAAGTTTCAGATCATGGGCGGAAGCCACGCGCAACGCGATGTGTTTGAACGTGTGACCATCGACGCGGGCCTGCGTGCCGGACGTCTCGATGAAACCGCCGCTTTGGTTGCAGAACGCACGGCGCTGCGAAATGGCGCGGTGGATGCGTTCACGGATGCCCGCATGAAAATGATTGCGCGCGCCCGAGCCTTGAAGCCCACCGTCGCGGCGGAGTAAAATCCGCGCGAAGACGTTTTATGAAAGCAAATGACCGATGTCTGTTGCTGACCCGACCATGACCGCCAAACCAGCCTCCCCCGCGGCAAGCTATGCCGTGGGTATCCGCGACCCCAGGCTGGATTTCTTCCGCGGCATCGCGATGTTCATCATCCTGATCGCCCATACCCCCGGCAATTGGCTGACATTGTGGATCCCGGCGCGGTTTGGCTTCTCGGATGCCACCGAGATTTTCGTGTTTTGCTCTGGCATGGCCTCTGCCATCGCCTTCGGCCGGGTGTTCCGAGAGCAGGGCCTCGGCATGGGATCAGCGCGCGTGGGCTTCCGTGTATGGCAGGTCTATTGGGCCCATATCTGCCTCTTCATCGCGATCGCTGCGACGATGGTCGTGCTCAACGCTATGTTTCCGGAGGGCGAGCGAAATTACGTCAATCAGCTGAATTTAGGCCACTTTTATGATCGGCCTATGGAGAACCTGATCGGGCTTCTCACACTCACCTACGTGCCAAACTATTTCGACATTCTGCCGATGTATATTGTCATACTGCTGATGATGCCGCTGATGATTTTCCTCGCGCGCATCCATGTTTTTTTGGTGGTTGCGGTGTCTATTGGCATCTGGATCGTGGCCAACGTCGGCGACGTAAACTTCCCGGCCGAGCCCTGGTCAGAGCGCAAATGGTTCTTCAACCCGCTGGGTTGGCAGCTGGTCTTCTACACGGGGTTTGCGTTGATGGCCGGGTGGTTCCGCCCCCCGCCCGTGGACAAACGCCTTCTTTGGACGGCGGTGGTGATCGTGCTGATAATCGTGCCGGTCGCCTATTTCCGCATCTACCGAGAGTTTGAGGTGATCAAGGAATGGCGCAGCGAATGGCGCTTCCTCTTCACCAAGACCGATTTTGGCATCCTGCGCTATATCCACTTCCTTGCAGTTGCCTATATCGCCTGGGTTCTGGTGGGGCCCAAGGGCGATAACATCCAGCCGCGTGGCAACGGGCCGATCGCGCGCAGTTGGACGGTGATCCTGAAAGTGATCATGAAAGTGGGTCAGCAATCGCTGGCCGTGTTCATCGCGTCGATGTATATCGCGCGGCTTCTTGGCGCGCTTTTCGATCACGTGGACCGCACGCATTTCACTATGCTCTGGGTGAACGCGCTGGGCTTTGCGCTGATCATTGCGGTTGCTTA
>CAKZYL010000296.1 GCA_937884705.1 uncultured Roseovarius sp.
TCGGATGAGGACTTCTACAAAGCCAAACTGAAGACCGGCCGCTACTACATGTCCCGCCGTTTGCCAGCAACGGGCATGCACCTGGCGCGCATCCAGAGCGGTGCGGAGCCCGTGATGGAGCTGGAAGAGGCGCTATTTTAAACCGCGTCTTTTAAGAAACAGCATGGCCGGGATGATCCCCGGCCTACGCAACCCAAAACGAGCAGAGGAGAGGACCACCTATGTCGACATGGATGACAGAAGAGCACCAAATGCTCGGCGACATGACAGCCAAGTTCATCAATGACGCGTGGTCCCCTCATTTTGATCGCTGGCGCAAGCAAGGCATGATGGATCGTGAGACCTGGCAACAGGCTGGCGAGCTGGGCCTGCTCTGCCCGTCGATCCCGGAAGAATACGGCGGCGTTGGCGGCGATTTCGGCCATGAGGCCGTGATCCTGATGGAGCACAACCGGGCCAATCTTGCCAGCTGGGGCCACCCCATTCATTCCGGCATTGTCGCCCATTACATCCTGTCTTACGGCTCGGAAGAGCAAAAGAAGAAGTGGCTGCCCAAAATGATCTCGGGCGAGCTGGTGGGTGCGCTGGCGATGACCGAACCGGCCGCCGGTTCTGACCTGCAGGGTATCAAGACCAGGGCCGTGAAAGACGGCAATGCCTACCGCCTGTCGGGTCAGAAGACCTTCATCACCAATGGCCAGCACGCCAATCTGATCGTGGTGGCCGCGAAAACGGACCCCAAGCAAGGCGCGCGCGGCATTTCCATGGTGGTGGTTGAAACCGATGGCGCGGACGGCTTCTCTCGCGGTCGCAACCTTGAAAAGAACGGCATGAAGGCGGCAGACACGTCTGAGCTTTTCTTCGACAATGTCGAGATCCCGCCCGAAAACATCCTCGGTGGTGACGAGGGCAAAGGCTTTTATCAGATGATGGAGCAGCTGCCTCAGGAACGCCTGATCATAGCCTGCTGCGCGCAAGGCGCGATGGAAGGCGGTGTGGAACGCACAATTCAATACGCACAGGAACGTCAGGCCTTTGGCGACAACCTGCTGCAATTTCAGAACCTGCGCTTCAAGCTGGCCGAGTGTCAGACCAAGGCCAAGGTTGCGCGTGCGTTTTTGGATGAGTGCATTTCCGAGCATCTGCGCGGGGAGCTGACCATCGAGAAAGCCGCGATGGCAAAATATTGGATCACCGACACCCAGTTTGAGGTGCTCGACGAGTGCGTCCAGATCCATGGTGGTTATGGCTACATGGCCGAGTACGACATTGCGGAAATGTGGGCCGATGCCCGCGTGCAGCGGATCTACGGCGGCACCAACGAGATCATGAAAGAGCTGATTTCAAGGTCGTTCCAACCTGGGAAAGCGAACTGATGCTGACAGGCCGGAGCATACTCCAATACCTCCGGTGGGGGTATTTTGGAAAAGAAAGAAGCCGGACGGGAGGCACGGAATGACAATCAAGCTCTACTGTTTCGGGGAAAGCGGAAACTCCTACAAGGCCGCGCTGGCATTGGAGCTGTCCGGGCTCGAGTGGGCGCCCGTAAAGGTCGATTTCTTTGGCGGCGAGACCCGGGGCGAGAGCTATCGCGCTGAGATCAATGAATTGGGTGAGGCGCCGGCACTGGTGGACGGTGATTTTAGCACAAGCCAATCCGGCGCGATCCAGACATACATCACCGAGAAGACAGGCAAGTTTGGCGGTCAGACCCAAGAAGAGCGCTATGAGGTGCTGCGGTGGGTGCTGTGGGACAATCACAAGCTGTCGAGCCAGGCGGGCATGACGCGGTTTTTGATGAACTTTCTGCCCGAAGACAAACGCCCGGCCGAGGTGATAGGCTTCATGCAGGCGCGCCTAAAGGCGGCCTACCAAGTGCTGGACGCGCATCTGGACGGCCGCGACTGGATTGTGGGCGACAGGGTCACGAACGCCGATATCAGCTGCTGCGGCTACCTCTTTTATACCGAACCGTTCGGCTTTGACCGGTCGGATTGGCCGAATATCGACCGATGGCTGGGCAACATCTCCGCCCTGCCCGGCTGGAAACACCCCTATGACCTGATGCCCGGCTCCCCCGTGGATCGCGCTTGAACCGGAGCTTGAAAAAGGAGACCACCATGTCTGATGCCTATATCTACGACGCCGTGCGCACCCCGCGCGGCAAGGGCCGCAAGGATGGGTCCTTGCACGAAGTCACTGCCGCTCGGCTGTCTGCGAATGTTCTGAACGCACTCAAGGACCGCAACGGGCTCGAAGGCCACGCGGTCGAGGACGTGATCTGGGGCAATGCCACGCAGGTCATGGAACAGGGTGGCTGTCTGG
>CAKZYL010000297.1 GCA_937884705.1 uncultured Roseovarius sp.
GGATGCGGCTCCGTGCGCACGAAGACCTGATCGCCCTCTATGCGCAAATCATAGGTCGGGATGGTCTCGGTGAACGGCGCGGGCGACCGCCCTGTGCGCACATCGTACTGAAAGCCGTGCCACGGACAGGTCACCAGACAGGCGATGATACGCCCCTCTCCCAGCGGTCCGTTTTGATGCGCACAAGCGTTTGAGATCGCCGACAGCGCCCCTTCGTGACGAAAGACCGCCACCCGCTCGCCGGAAGACAGCATCGCGATCTTGGCGCGCCCTTCCGCGATCTCGGACCAATTACAGACACTCTCCCAGCGCTCCATTTTTGCGGCAACGGGATCGCCATTGCTGCGCTCCCAAAGGGCTGCGATCACGTGCAAAGAGACCACCGTAATCGCACCGCCGGTGACCAGTACGTTGAAGACCGGCATATGGCCATCCTGACCGGACCCGAGCAAGACATGGGCCACAACGGCGGCATATGCCGGATAGATCAGGTAATGCAGCGCCTTCCAGATCGGCGGCGTGAGGAACTTGAGCCAGAAGTCATGGCTTGTTGCGGCCAGAATTCCCAAGCAGAGAAGCGCGAAAATTCCAAAGGACTCAAACGGAAACCCGATGACCCGATCATAGGCCAGATTGGAGTTGAGCACCGCCTCATACTTATCCACAGGCCCGCCGATAAAGTACCAGTTCAGGATCGTCAGCGCGTGGGTCAGCGCGACCAAAGCGGTCAACACCCCGAAGTGGCGGCGATTGTAGAGCAGCGGCAGAAAGCGCGTGTCCAACCGTGCCAGAGGGCCGATGATCAAAATGAAGGTCATCATCGTGAACGCGCAGGCCCCGAATGCACGTGCATTGTGAACGGCCGGGTTGATCGGGCGCGCATGCCCAAGCGCATCGGGCGCGAGATAAAGGTAGATGCTCAGGAACAGAACGACGCAGATGATCAAAACCGCATCGTAGAAATATTTGTTCTTGTTCCACTGAACGGGGATGTATTTGACACTCATTCGTTGGGCGCCGCCTTACTGAGCTTTTCAGGCGCGATATGGTCGGGCCATGTCTGTTTCAGCGCCATCGACAGTGAAATGGAAACGATCACCGCTATGGCCAGGAAGACCGCCGCATAGAGATGTGTATGGCGCGGCGGGACATGGCGGCGCTGCCAATTGTCGATGCCACGGGCCAGCACGTACCAACGCCACAGAACAAGCGGCCAAATGAGCACGATGCCCACGATCAGAAGCGGACGAAACGCCACCGCGCCGCTGGCGTCTTCGTCCACGCGGTGGATGCCAAATAGCAAAAAAAGGACGCCGACAGCGACGCCAGTCCAGCACCACATTTCCACGAGCGTTAGAATGCCCTGCGCTGTCAACGCGCTCCTCCCTTGATGCCTTTAAGTGTCCGGTTGCGTCTCCGCCTGCATCTGCTGTGCCATGCGTCGTGGCAGCACTTCAGGCCCGGGATCCTTAAGGTGTCTTACCAGTGGCATCATGGCAAAAATTGCCGATAAAACAACCACTGCGACACCATGCCAACCCAAGAGTTGATGGATCTGACCCAGCAGGAACGCGCCCACCAACCCACCGGTATAGTAGAACGTCAGGTAAAGCCCATTGGCCGCTGCGCGGTCGGTTGTGGCCGTACGCCCAACAAACCCGGTGGCGGCCGCTTGCATGAAAAACGTACCCGCCCCGATGATGGCCAAACCAGCAAGCACGGGCCACAACACCGGAATGAAGGTCAGGAAGAGACCACAGATCACCACCAAGGCCGCGATCTTGAAGACCACCCTCGGGCCATGCCGACTGACCACTGTCGCCGCCAGCGGCGTCGTGAAAAGGGCTGGCACAAAAACCAAGTACACCAGACCAAGCCTGGACGCGTCCACGCCGAGCCGCCCCGTGAGGTAGAAATTCACATAGGTGAAGACCCCAACGAAGACGAACAAAATGACAAAGCCCATCGCAAACGCTGCTCGTAACGCGGGATGGCGCATATGCATTTTCCAGGCCTCAAAGGGGGAGCCTGCGCGTTTGGGCGCCTCGGTATCGCGCGGACCGATCAAAGCAAGCGCGAGAAACGCCCCCAAAAGGTTGAGCGCCGCAAACACCCAAAAAGAGCCTGATAGCCCGACATTGTCGGCGGCATAAACCGCCAAGACACGCCCAAAGAGGTTGGAGGCCACATTGCCAGTGATATAGGCCGCCATGGCACCGCCTGCGGCTGTGACATCGCACTGCTCCGAGAGATAGGTCAGGGTGAGGGTAAAGGCCGCCGCCATAAAGACGCCCTGCAAAATGCGCAAAACAAGGAACATGCCGACAGTGTCAACAACGCCCAGAAAAAACGTTGGCACCGATAAAAGTGCCAGACTGATCCAGATCCCTTGCTTGCGATCAATGCGGTCCGCATACCAAGCGACCGTCAAACCCGAGAGCGCCATGCCAAAGGTGGAGGCATTGACGGCAAACCCCATCACGCCCGGGTCGGCCTCAAACGCCGTCACAAGCTGGGGCAGAAGCGCCTGCGAGCCAAACAGATCAATCAGCGTCAGAAAACTGATCACCGCCACAATGGTCGAGCGCCGCACCACGTCGCGCGGCCGCTCTCCCCGCAGCGCGCCCTTCACTAAATAGAGCATGCTCGCTCCTTTTTGCCCGGCTTACTTGGCCGCGCGCCGGGCTTTCTTACGGGGCGCTGCCTTGCGCACCGGTTTCGGCGTGTCCGCGACGTCTTCGCTATTGATCGCCGCTTCCGGCAGGTAGCCATGGCCTTCGAACATCGCGCGGATATTCGTTGAGGACCGCACGCCCAGATTGTCAAAATTCTCGTCCAGCCATTCACTGGCCGTCTCGCGTCCAATCTCGAAAAGGTGTTTCAAGAAAAGCCATTCCGCATTCATTTTTGAAGAGGCATCAAGATCAATCATCCGCTCACAAGCGCTGATGATGTGCATGTGCATGTACTTGTACTTCTTCGGATCAAGCTGACCGGCATCCAACAAACGCCGGACAAAATCAATCGCACGCAACGCGTGAAGCAGCGAAGAGTTGAACGTGATCTCGTTCATTCGATTGTGGATCTCAGAGGCCGATGTCGGCGTGCCCTTGCGTTCCACCGGGTTGATCTGAACAATGATGATGTCATCGGACGGGGATTTACCAAAAAACGGGAAAAGCGGCGGGTTGCCCATGTAGCCACCATCCCAATACGGCACGCCATCGATCTCAACCGCTTTGTAGACGTTCGGCAGACACGCAGACGCCATCACCGCATCAAGCGTGATCTCAGACTTTTCGAAAACGCGAATGCGGCCTGTCTCCACGTTGGTTGCAGACAAAAACACGCTCATCCCGGTCAGGCCTCGCACGCGTTTAAAGTCAACCGTTTCTTCAACAATCTGGCGCAGGGGATCAACGTCCATCGGGTTGAAATCATAAGGCGACGCCACCTGTTTGATGAAATTCATCATCATGTAGCCGGGTGACGTCTCAAGCGACCAATCCCCCGTCGCTTTGGCAAAAAGCGACCTTTGAACAGGGGAAAACCTTGCGGCATCCGACACCGCACGCCAGAACTTGGCCAAATGCGCCCGTGCGCCCTCTGCACCGTTCTCATGCATGCCATGGGCGGCCACCACCGCGTTCATCGCACCCGCTGATGTGCCCGAAATCCCCTCAACCCAAATGCGATCGTCCTCAAAAAGGCGGTCGAGCACGCCCCAGGTATAGGCCCCGTGGGCGCCGCCGCCTTGCAATGCGATGTTGACGCCCTTGTGGTTTTTGGTGCGGCGTCCCGGCCCTCTTGTCGGCGCTTTGCTCATGCCGCCGTCCACCCACCGTCGACAGGCAAGGCCACACCTGTGATGTTCTCAGCCGCGTCCGAGCAGAGGAACAGGGCCACACCCGCCAGCTGTTCAACAGTGACGAATTTCTTGGTCCACTGCGCCGCCAGTAAGACGTCGCGCTTGACCTCTTCTTCGGTGATCCCGCGAGAGCGCGCCGTGTCCGGGATCTGCTTTTCCACAAGGGGGGTCAGAACATAACCGGGGCAGATCGCGTTGCTGGTCACCCCGTCCTGTGCCGCTTCAAGCGCAACGGTCTTGGTGAAGCCCACGATCCCATGCTTGGCTGTCACATAGGCGGTCTTGTAGGGCGACGCCACGAGGCCATGGGCAGATGCAATATTGATCACCCTGCCCCAACCGCGCTCTTTCATGCCGGGCAAGGCCGCGCGCACCGTGTGGAATGCGCTGCTCATGTTGATCGCGACGATAAGGTCCCAGCGATCTTTGGGGAAGCTCTCGACCGGCTCGACCGTCTGAATGCCCGCATTATTCACGACGATGTCGACACCGCCAAACTTGGCTTCCGCTGCTTTGACAAACGCCTCGATGGCGTCCGGATCCGACATGTCCGCGCCGTCATAGACAACCGTCCCGTCGCCCAAGCCGTCCAGCCGCGCCCGTTCCGCTTCAATCTCGGCAGGATCGCCAAACCCATTGATCACGACATTGGCGCCAGCCGCGGCAAACCCTTCGGCAAGCCCCAGCCCGATGCCCGATGTGGAGCCTGTCACGATCGCGGTTTTATCTTTCAGTGTCATTTTCATCTTTCCTTTGTCATCAGACTGGCCGAGGGCCAACCAAAACCTTTTTCAAGCGTCCTAGGGTTGAACGGCACGTGCTGCCGCAGCCTTGGCCATGATGCAGTCACACAGCGCGATCAAAACATGCGAAACATTCCCCGAAAACGATGCGTTCTGCGCTGCATGGACAAAGCGCCAAACACTTTAATCGTCACGGAAATGCACTGGGAACGAGCGGATCGCGGCTCCTTTCACAACAAGCGGTGGCTCATACTGTTAAACCGCGTTTCGATGTTGCTGCAAATCACATGCACCCAACAGTGCAAAGAATATGCAACATTGTGCGACCCAGCCTGAATTTCAGTCAAGATCGGCATTGGCCAGCCAAAACCTGCGCGGCCGTGCATGGTGCAACCGGCCTTGGATCGCCAACATCCAAAAGCGCCTCGCGTCACATCTAAGACTTTGCGTTGCCTTCACCCGTGCGGCGCGCCTGATGAAGACGGTTCATGGCCTGTATCAAAATCGTGGTAGTGCACAATCGTGCGCTCATCATCTGCCAGGACGATCGCGATTTGGGGTTCTTCAGCCAGGACTGCAAGGTGCGCCACAGTATCAAAGTCCAAAGCGCATTGAAGCATCATGGATCTGTGGGACGAGAAAGGAATACCGTTCCAGACACCCGACATCGGACGATGATAATGGCCAAAAAAGAGATGTTCGACGCGTCCATGCGCCCGAAGCAAGTCGGCCAAGGCACGCGCATCCGCATCTTTCATGCCGATTGTATCCATGGCAGCCAGCCCGGTTGCAAACGGCGCGTGGTGCAAAAACAGCCAAACAGGCCCGTCGCTTGCGGCAAGCTGCTGTTCTAACCAGGCCTGACGGGTTGCGCAAAATGCGCCTGCATGGGTGCCCTCGTCTTTGGTGTCCAGAAAAATGGCCGTCCCGCGCGACAGGGCTTTCGTTTGCTGAACAAAGCCATGCCCATCGTCGCGTAGAGAGGACAGCGCAGCGCAGGCCATGGCCCGATCATCATGGTTTCCAACTAAACTGACCGTTGGCACCTCAAGCTGAGACAAAAGTTCATCTGCGAGATCATATGCGATCTCATCTGGGTCGTAGGCGATATCACCCGTCACCACACAAAGCTCTGCGTCGGCATGCATTGTGTTGATCACGTCGATGGCCCTACGCGTGCGCTGCACTGTGCCCTCCAACGCCTTGGACGTGCCTTCAGGCGCAATATGCAAATCAGTCAGATGGATCAGTTTCATGCTCTGGCTCCGGATGCAGAAGAAATGCGCGCGTTGGCGATTGCGAGGATATCGGAGGGGTCATAGGCCACATGTTCTGGACCTTGCGCCAATAAGCGGGCCAAAGGCTGCCAGCCCCAGGAAACCACGCAGCAGGCAATTCCGGCGGCATGCGCCGCCGCAACATCCGACACCGCATCTCCGACGAAGAAATCGCTGTCACGGGGTATCTCTCCGAGCAGGGATTTGATCTTTGTCGCCTTCTCCGCCGGGTTTTCGCCCCCGAGGACGTGCTGAAAACATGGCCTCAACCCGTTGGCCTTCAGAAACGCAGACAAAACATCGCTATGGCTGGCACTGACAACAGCCAGGCTGTGCGACCGGGCAAGCCCGGCAATCATCTCCGGTATGCCAGGGAACGGCTGCGATGGCACAGGATTGGTTTGCACGGCCGTTTTCACGCCCGCCGCAAAATCCGTTGCATTTAGGCCCAGTCGGTCTGCCAACGCTTCAAACGTGAGCGGGTCCAAATCGGCAAATATGTCCGGCCCGAACGCACCGAGATGTCCCTGCCCGCGCGCGGCGGTATCACAGGCCGCCAGACACACATCCAGCGAGTTCGCCAAAACACCGTCAAAGTCAAAAAGTACCATACTGCCCGCGCGCCTTCGAAAAATCTGTCTTCACGCTCTACCCGTTTCCAAACGCTTTTCGCGAAAATCGGTCCAGGTCAAGTCGCGCGGTGTTAGGAGCTTTCGCTCAGAGCGCTATGCGCAGCAGGATCAGACTGATCCACATGATGACCCCACCCATAAGGATCTGAAGCGCAGGCATGGCAAGTGCCATCGACCCAAATCCACCTGCCGAGGCGAAGGTTACGCTGCGGGCCGCAACGCTCGAGACAGCGACAAGGCAGGTCAGCCCTGCTGTGCCAAGGCCCATAACGATCACTGCGACGGCGCCTGCCATGAGAATATCCATCTGCCACGCAATGATGAGAAGGAACATCGCCCCTGTGCAGGGCCGGATCGCGATGCTCCCGATCAGCACCAGAGCATCGCGCAGCGACCCCAGTTTTGCGACCTCTTCCGGGGTGGGTGCATGCGCACAACAGCCGCAGGTGTGGTGACTGTGATCGTGGTCGTGGTCGTGAGCATGTGTCTCTGGGCCACGACGCGGCAGGTCGCGCACTCCGCGCCAAATGAGAATGGCCCCCACGAACGCTATCGCAAGATAGCTCACAGGCGTGAAAACATCTTCGGCAATGGCTGTCATTCGACTGACAGACAGCGCGAAAAGCGACAAACCACCATAGACCAGAAAGATGGCCCAAAGCGCCTGCAAAACGCTTGAGAAGAACGCGATGATCAAGAGCTTTGACACCCGAACAGACGTGCCAAGACCGACACCACCAATCAGGTACTTGCCATGCCCCGGCCCCAATGCGTGCACAAATCCGTAAGCCCCTGCCGCCGCTAACAACGCAAAATAGGCGCCCGGATCACCGGCTCGCAGCGCATGTATGGCTCCGGCCATCTGGTTTTGAAACCCGCGTTGCTGATCAACAGCCCAAGCCCCTACGCTGGACAGATCTACATTGAGGTATATCGCTGACGCCGCAACCGCAATGAAGAGCGAAGTCACAAAGATGCGCATCACAAGACGAGCCTCAGGTCTTGGTCTTCAGCATGCGTCGTAAACGAAAGCGCCTCAGACTTGTTACTGCGGATCGCCCGCATCGCGCCAAACGATATCCAAGCAATCTTCGAATGACCCCACAATACAAAGCGCGGAACCCGCGGGCACACAATCGTATGAGATCGCCTTGGTAAGCAAGGGCAAATTTTCGCGCAACATTCCATCATCTGGTTCGCCTTGCACGCTGCGCATGTCCGCTCTGCGGACCGAATGCGCTTGGTGCGTCGGTCTCACGCATTTGGCGTAGCGCTTCTAAAGGCGCCTCGTGCGAAGCGAATACATGATCCGGCTTGCGTTGTAGTGATGGGAAAGGTCACTGGGGAGCCTTCGCAAAAAAAAGAAGATACCCTGTTTTACAATTGTATAAGGGGCGGATTTGGTCTCAAGCATGATCCACGCCTCCAGCTTTCATCAATGAAAAATAAAGGGAAACAGGAATTTACCTGATGGGAGTGGTGCCCAAGGAGAGACTCGAACTCTCACGCCCGTGAAGGCGGGGGATTTTGAATCCCCTGCGTCTACCATTCCGCCACTTGGGCACGTCGCGTTTTCTACACGCGGCAACGCGGCAGGGCAAGCGGCGTCTCTGCGATACGAGCGGCAAAAACGAAGCGTCCCCAATAGGCTGGTGCAGGGGAAATCGATTTGCTAGAGGAGCGGGCATTTAGGAGATCATAGTATGCAAAGCCAGCACGATCAGGACATGGCGATTTCAGAGCGGCTTGATCAGTTGGCTGCAAACGCACCCACCGACACGGTAACGCTGTCATGGGTTCTGGACGATCTCAATGAACGCGCATTTGGATTGTTTCTCCTCTTTCTGGCGCTGCCATGCTGCATCCCGTTTCTTTACGGCGTACCCCAGATCGTCGCCTTACCGATGATGTTTGTCTCCGTTCAGATCTTGTTCGGACGCAGATCCCCCTGGCTTCCAGAAAAGCTCGGCGCGCGGACCGTCTCAAAGGACAGCCTGACCGGCCTCGCCGAACGCGCCGGGCCCTGGTTGCGCAGGATCGAAGCACTCAGCCGCCCAAGGCTCACCGCCCTGACCCGCGCGCCCGCGGACCGGATAGTCGGCCTCGCCTTGATGCTCTTCAGCGCTTCTATCCTTGTGCCCCTGCCCGGAACCAACACGGTGCCGGGGTTTGCCGTGGTGATCGTGTCGATGGGTCTTTTGCAGCGCGACGGTGCTTTGGTCATCCTGGGAAGCATCATCGGGACATTGTGGATTGGCACGCTCATTTTTGCGGGCGCCAGCCTGGCAAGTCTGATCAAAGCCTGGCTCGGGCTATGACCGCATCCAAGGCAGCGGATGCGACGCTTGGCGCCTGTCACACCCCGGTATGATCGCCTAGGTGTCTCAGAGAGCGACACAAAGGAGAAGGACCCGTGACACAAAGGGCGTTTACTGGGCTGGCGGCATTTGGCTCCTTCGCTTTGCTGAGCGGCGCATTTATCTTCCAGTCGCTTGGCTATGCCCCCTGCCCCATGTGTCTTTGGCAGCGCTATCCGCATGTGGTGGCGATTGTGATTGGCCTCATCGCTTTCTTTCTGCCCGGGCGGATCCTTGCCTTGCTTGGGGCTGCTGCGGCCCTGACCACGGCAGGCATCGGTGTGTTTCATACGGGCGTTGAACGCGGTTGGTGGGAAGGGCCCAGCACTTGCAGCTCTCAACCGATCGGCGACCTTTCCCCCGAAGAGCTTCTTGACCAGATCATGAACGCCCCATTGGTGCGTTGCGACGAGGTGGCATGGCAATTGCTTGGTCTCTCTATGGCCAGCTGGAACGCGCTCTTCTCACTCGGCCTCGCAGCCCTTTGGCTCATGGCCGTTACGCGATTAGGACCATCGCGCGCCTCCTAACGAGACGTCCGCTTGGTGCTGAGCAAAAGGTTCGTTTCAGACTTCACCACACCGTCAAAGCGCCGGATCTGCGCAAGCACGGCATCCAGCGCATCCAGGCTCTCCGTGCCAATCTCCACGATCAGATCCCAGCGCCCATTGGTGGAATGCACCGCACGCACGTCACTGAGGCCTTGAAGGTGCCTTAGGATGCGATCCGTGCCACGTCCTTCGATGCCAATCATCATCAATCCGCGCACGGGGTGCTTGGGCTCATCCCCTTTCAGCGTCACCGTGTATCCCAGTATCTCACCGGACGCGCGCAAACGCTCCATGCGCACGCGCACCGTGCTGCGGGTCACCCCAAGCATCTGCGATAGCTCGGACAGGGACGCACGCCCATTTCGGCGCAGGGCGGCGATGAGCTTCTGATCCAGATCGTCCATATTGAATAGTAGTACCTATCAATCCGATCAAATAAAACACATCTTGATCAATTTATACGCTTCATTACGACGCGAAATGACGACAAGTCACTGATGAAACCTGGCCAACACTGTCAGAGAGTGACTCAACAATGTCCAAAACCTGTATTTTGATCGGCGCCCCAATCGACAGCGGCAAACCACGCAAAGGCTGCGTGATGGGGCCGGATGCCTACCGCGTGGCGGGCCTGACCGATGCGCTGGAAAGCCTGAATTACACGGTTGAAGATCGCGGCAACGTCTCCCCTAGCACGCCGTCAGCTCCGGCCACCTTGCCAACGCATCTCTATGCGCCCTCAGAGACCATTGGGTGGACCGAGGCGCTGATGAACGCCGGAGAGGCCGCCATGGAGACCGGCCTGCCCATCTTCCTCGGTGGCGATCATGCCATGTCCCTAGGGACAATCGCGGGTGTCGCGCGCCACGCCACGCGCGCAGACCGGCCGCAATTCGTGCTCTGGCTTGATGCCCATTCCGATTTCCACACGCCGCAATCCACCGAGACCGGGAACCTCCACGGCACGCCGCTCGGGTATGTCACCGGACGAGAGGGGTTCTACGGGTTTCCCGAGATCACCCATCCCATCCCGCATGACAACATCTGCATTCTGGGTCTCCGCTCGGTCGACCTGCCCGAGCGTGAGGTGATGCAGAACACCACGATCCACTACGCCGACATGCGCGCCATTGATGAAGGCGGGATCGCGCGACCGCTGGCCGCATTTCTCCAGAAAGTTGCCGAGGCGGACGGTGCGCTGCATGTCTCGCTCGACGTGGATTTTCTCGACCCAAGCTTTGCCCCCGCCGTGGGCACGACTGTCCCTGGCGGCGCGACCATGCGGGAGGCGCATCTGGTGATGGAAATGATCTCTGACAGCGGGCTCATGACCTCGCTCGATCTGGCAGAGCTGAACCCGTTCCTCGATGACCGCGGGCGCACCGCACAGATCATGGTGGATCTGACCGCCTCTGCCCTCGGGCGCCGGGTCTTTGACCGGCCCACCCAGGCCTTTGGGTGAGGACGACGCGATGCCCTATCTCCCCCCATCCGACAAAGCGCTGGTCCCATTTGTCTCCGTCGAGAACATGATGCGCCTCGTGCATCACATCGGCATCGAAGAGATGCTGCGCGGCCTCGCGGACTACATCGAGGCCGATTTCAAACGCTGGGAGCTTTTTGACAAGACACCCCGCGTGGCGTCACACTCCGCGGAAGGCGTGATCGAGCTGATGCCCACCTCCGATGGTGAGGTCTACGGTTTCAAATACGTCAACGGCCACCCCAAGAACACCAAGGAAGGGCTGCAAACCGTCACGGCTTTTGGGCTCTTGGCGGATGTGGATACGGGCTATCCGGTTCTCTTGAGCGAAATGACGGTTCTGACGGCCATGCGCACGGCGGCGATGTCTGCCTTGGTGGCGCGCTATCTGGCGCCAGAGGCCTCCACCACGATGGCCATGATCGGAAATGGTGCGCAGGCCGAGTTTCAGAGCCTCGCCATGAAAGCGATTTGCGGGATAAAGACGGTCAGGCTCTACGACATTGATCCAGCCGCCACTCAAAAGGCGGCAGCAAACCTGAGCGATATGGGGCTTGAGGTCGTCGCCTGCCGGACGGCCGAAGACGCCATGGAAGGCGCCCAGATCATCACCACCTGCACGGCAGACAA